>NZ_JBSFNN010000027.1:0-78364 GCF_053587115.1 Streptomyces sp. NPDC003697 | reverse complement strand
CCTCGTACTGGATGTACTCGGGCTTCCGGCCGGTGCGGCGAGAGGGCGTGCCGGGCGTCGCGACGGGGCGAACGTTGCCTGCCGCGGCACTAGGCCTGAGCCGGCTGACGGACGTTCGCCCTGACCCAGTCGACGATCGACTGGGTGGTCGCGCCGGGGGTGAAGATCTCCGCGACGCCCTTCTCCTTCAGCGGCGCGATGTCCGCCTCCGGGATGATCCCGCCGCCGAAGACGACGATGTCCTCGGCGTCGCGCTGCTTGAGCAGGTCGATGACGGCGGCGAAGAGCGTGTTGTGCGCGCCGGAGAGAATCGACAGGCCGATCGCGTCGGCGTCCTCCTGGATCGCGGTGTCGACGATCTGCTCCGGGGTCTGGTGGAGCCCGGTGTAGATGACCTCCATACCGGCGTCGCGCAGGGCCCGCGCGATCACCTTGGCGCCCCGATCGTGGCCGTCGAGCCCCGGCTTGGCCACCACCACGCGGATAGGACCGGCTGCCACACCCATCACTGCCTCCATGAAGCGACTACTTCCATCCGTACCGACAAGTACCGCACAGGTCGAGCGCGTCCAGCATGCCGGGCACGTCGCACGGTCCCGCCATCGCCTCGCTCACCGCACCGAATGCGCCCCTGCGGTACGGACGCCCCGCACCACGGCGTCCGGGGAAGTGAACGAACGTTATCGACAGCATCCCGCACCCGGCAGTTTCGCGGTGTGAACCGTAGGGCAAATCACACAGTGGGACACTCCTCCGGGCTCTGCGAGCAAGGAGGACATGGAAGCCGCGCAGCGTTCCGCACTGCCGCGGCCCCCACGTCGCACTCTTCCGCGGCACGGGGACCACGGCGGGAACAAGCGCCAGGACGGCCGCGAGGAGGCCGTCGCACCACCGCGCCGCAGGCCGTACGCACCGGTGGTACGACGCATCGGCGAGAGTACGAAGGGCACGCAGGGCAGATACGGCACGACAACGGGGAACCCCCTCGGTGCATGGGCAGGCAACCGCCCCGCCACCGCGTCGGCGTCCCCCACGGCACACGCCGGACCCGCTCCGCACACCCCTCGCACATCGCGCCCTCCGCCTTCGCCGCGTCCGCCCGCGAGGGCACACGGGGGGCACCGCCGCCCTGCCGTGTGCCGACAGGAGGTCGGCCATGAAGGTCACCAAGGTCGCAGAGCCGCTTGTCCCGTTCTGCCAACGCCTGCTGCCGATCAAGCTCGCCGGGCTCTCGCTGTCCCTCCTGAAGGCGACCGCCCTGGAGTGCGCCATCCTCGCGGGCCACGTCCTCCTGTATCCCTCGGGCATCGTCCAGGAGCGCCGCGGGGCCGCCTCCCCCCTGCCCGCGCCGGACGGCACGACGAAACTGCCCACGCAGACCAAACCGCCCGTCGTGCTGCTGCACGGCTTCATCGACAACCGCTCGGTGTTCGTCCTGCTGCGCCGCAACCTCGCCCAGCACGGCAGGCACCGGGTCGAGTCCCTGAACTACTCCCCCCTGACGTGCGACATCCGCACCGCGGCCGAGCTGCTCGGCCGGCACATCGAGGAGATCTGCGAGCGCACCGGCAGCAGGCGCGTCGACGTGGTCGGGCACAGCCTGGGCGGGCTGATCGCCCGCTACTACGTGCAGCGGCTCGGCGGTGACCTGCGGGTGCGCACCCTCGTCACCCTGGGCACTCCGCATGCCGGCACCCGGGTCGCGCCACTGGCGAACGCGCACCCGATCGTGCGCCAGATGCGGCCCAACTCTGAGCTGATCAAGGAGCTGGCCGGCCCCGCGCCCGGGTGCCGTACGCACTTCGTGAGCTTCTGGAGCGACCTCGACCACGTGATGGACCCGCTCGACGCGGCCTGCATCGACCACCCCGACCTGAGCGTGGAGAACGTGCGGGTGAGCGGCATCGGCCACCTGGCGCTGCCCCTGCATCCCGCCGTCGCGGCCGGTATACGGCAGGCCCTCGACACCGTACGGCCGGGTGACGGGAGCGCCGGACGCGCGGGTGGTCTGACCGTGGCGTGACAGCGCCCTGAGACCGCAGGCGCTCAGGCACTCGTCGCCGGGCGCGCGGTCCGGGAGCTCGGGCCGTCCCACGCTCGTCCGCCATGGCGCACTCGCCGAATGCGCGCCCAACCGAGTTCGAACATACCTCGAACACAAAGCCAAAGCCGTGTGTCGGCCCCGCCGAAACAAGGCCGAATGCCCGTTTCCAGCGCCAGGGAAACCTGTGGAAGATTGTCGCGCCCGCGTACTGCCGGGTACAGTCGCCGCACTGCTCTGCCAGCCCCTGTTGTCGAGGCGAAAGAGAAGTTGGTGAACGACCGTCACCCGTCGGGGACCGCGACCACCCCGGCTCCGGCCTCCGATACGGCCTCGACGCCCTATGCGTCGTACGGCGTACAGGAGGCCTCGTACGGCGACTTCACCCCCTACGGTTCCACGGACGCCACCAGATTCCACACCGGCACGCACGCCACGGCGAACTTCGCGACCGACCCTCTCTTCGGCGACTTCCCCGTAGACGGCCAGGCAACCGGCACCTACGACTCCGCCCACTGGACCACGGGCGGCCGGCAGGCCCCGGCCTACGACCCCTACGCGGCCCAGCACCACGCCGCCTACGACACCGGGGCGTACGACACCACCGGCTGGACGAGCGGCTACCAGCACCTGGCCGCCATCCCGCACCAGAGCGGACCCGTCGACGCGACCGGCCAGTGGGACGCCGACGCCTGGCTCCGGCCCGACGCGCCCGGCTCCGCCGAGGACGGCACCCAGCAGTGGGACTGGGGCACGCATGCCGTCGACACCGGCGCCTACGACGCGACCCAGTGGAACACCGACGGCGACGGATCGGGCGCCGCGCCCCGGACCCACGACGAGTACGAGCAGCGGGCTGAGCCCTTCGACCAGCAGGCCACCGCCGCCTTCGACCAGCAGGCCACCGCCGCCTTCGAGCAGCTGACGGACTCCGCCACAGCCGGCGACTACGGGACGGACCCGTACGACGAGGGGCACCTGGACGACCAGTCCGCCTGGACCGGCGAGCTGCCCGCCGACGCGCCGCTGCTCGACGACCAGGAAGAGATCACTCCGCTCGCCGCGTCACCCTCACGTGCCGCGACCCGCGGCGCGGCCCGTTCCCGCCGACGCCCCCCGGCCAGGCGCTCCGCGCTGCTGACGGTGGCCGTGCCCTCGGCCTGCGTGATGGGGGTCGCCGGGATCGCCGCCGCCTCGGTCGGCACCTTCACCGACGACGGCAAGGACACCTCGACGACCGCGTCCGAGGCGCACGCCGTGCAGCCGTCCGCGGCCAACATCAAGCTCGACACCCAATTGCAGAGCCTGTCCGCCGGCGCCGACGACTTCGCCGACCGGGCCAGCCGCACCCAGGAGCGCATCGACCTCAAGGCGCAGCAGGAACTCGAGAAGAAGAAGGCGGCGGAGGAGGCGGCGCGCAAGGAGCGGCTGCGTCCGAAGTTCGCCCTGCCGGTCGCGCAGCACGGGCTGAGTGCCTACTACGGCCAGGCCGGCGTGAACTGGATGTCGCTGCACACGGGTATCGACTTCCCCGTGTCGTACGGGACGACGGTCATGGCCGCGACCGACGGCACGGTTCGGACCCAGTGGAACAGCGCGTACGGCAACATGCTGATCCTGACCGCGAAGGACGGCACGGAGACGTGGTACTGCCACCTCTCCAGTTACCGGGTACCCTCCGGCACGCAGGTCAAGGCCGGTGAGCCGATCGCGTACTCCGGCAACTCCGGCAACTCGACCGGCCCCCACCTCCACTTCGAGGTGCGGCCGGGCGGCGGTTCGGCGATCGATCCGCTGCCGTGGCTGCGCAGCCACGACCTCAACCCCAACTGACGGCGCCTCGGCGTTCAGGCGGTCCGGCGCTCCGGCATTCCGACGTATCGACGTATCGGAGGGGCCCCGACCGGTCGGGGCCCCTCCCTCTGCCCCCTGGGACTACAGCTTCTCCACCGGCGCGTACCGCAGCAGCAGCCGCTTCGGCTTGGTGTCGCCGAAGTCGATCGTCGCCTCCGCGTTGGCGCCGGTGCCCTTGACCGCGACGACGGTGCCGAGTCCGAACTGGTCGTGGGTGACCCGGTCGCCCACGGCCAGGGACACCACCGGCTTGTCCGCGGTGCGGCGCGTGGCGAAGCCGGAGGCGCCGGACGCCGACGAACGCGAACGGGACGACGACAGCGAAGCCGCCACCGCGGACGCCGGACCGGAGGACATCGCCGACGAGCCGCCCGTCCGCTTCCAGTCCACGTGCGCCGCCGGGATCTCCTCCAGGAAGCGGGAGGGCGGGTTGTACGACGGCTGGCCCCACGCGCTGCGCATCGTCGAGCGGGTCAGGTAGAGCCGTTCGCGGGCGCGGGTGATGCCGACGTACGCCAGCCGTCGCTCCTCCTCCAGTTCCTTGGTCTGGCCGAGGGCGCGCATGTGCGGGAAGACGCCGTCCTCCATGCCGGTGAGGAACACGACGGGGAACTCGAGGCCCTTGGCGGTGTGCAGGGTCATCAGCGTGATGACGCCGTCGCCGTCCTCCTCGTCGGGGATCTGGTCGGAGTCGGCGACCAGCGCGACCTGCTCCAGGAAGTCGGCCAGTGTGCCCGGTTCGCCCTCGCCCCGCTCCTGCTCGAACTCCATCGCGACGGCCGCGAGTTCCTGCAGGTTCTCGATGCGGGTCTCGTCCTGCGGATCGGTGGACGCCTGCAACTCGGCCAGGTAGCCGGTGCGTTCGAGGACCGCCTCCAGGACCGTGGCGGGGCCGGCGCCCGACTCGACGACCGTGCGCAGCTCCTCCATCAGCGTGTTGAACCGCTTGACCGCGTTCGTGGAGCGGGCCGCCATGCCGTACGCCTCGTCGACGCGGCGCAGGGCCTGCGGGAAACTGATCTTCTCGCGCTGGGCGAGTGCGTCGATCATCGCCTCGGCGCGGTCCCCGATGCCCCGCTTGGGCACGTTGAGGATGCGGCGCAGCGGCACCGAGTCCTCGGGGTTGGCCAGCACCCGCAGGTAGGCCAGGACGTCCCGGACCTCCTTGCGCTCGTAGAAGCGGACTCCGCCGACGACCTTGTAGGGCAGGCCGACGCGGATGAACACCTCTTCGAACACACGGGACTGGGCGTTGGTCCGGTAGAAGACGGCGACGTCGCCTGCCTTGGCGTCGCCCGCGTCGGTCAGGCGGTCTATCTCCTCGGCGACGAACTGGGCCTCGTCGTGCTCGGTGTCCGCGACGTACCCGGTGATGCGGGCACCGGCGCCCGCATTGGTCCACAGGTTCTTCGGGCGCCGGGACTCGTTGCGCTCGATGACCGCGTTGGCGGCGGACAGGATCGTCTGCGTCGAGCGGTAGTTCTGCTCCAGCAGGATGGTCGTGGCGTCCGGGTAGTCCTCCTCGAACTGGAGGATGTTGCGGATGGTCGCGCCGCGGAAGGCGTAGATCGACTGGTCGGCGTCACCCACCACGCACAGCTCGGCCGGCGGGACGTCGTCCTCGCCCGGCGGTACGTCCACGGGGTGCTCGGAGGTGCCGACGAGTTCCCGTACGAGGGCGTACTGGGCGTGGTTCGTGTCCTGGTACTCGTCGACGAGTACATGACGGAAACGGCGGCGGTAGTGCCCGGCGACGTCCGGGAAGGCGCGCAGCAGGTTGACCGTCGTCATGATCAGGTCGTCGAAGTCGAGGGCGTTCGCCTCACGCAGCCGCGACTGGTACAGGGCGTAGGCCTGGGCGAGGGTCTTCTCGAAGCCGTCGGTGGCCTGGGCGGCGAAGTCCTCCTCGTCGATCAGTTCGTTCTTGAGGTTGCTGATCTTGGCGCTGAACGACTTCGGCGGGTAGCGCTTGGGGTCCAGGTCGAGATCGCGGCAGACCAGGGCCATCAGGCGCTTGGAGTCGGCGGCGTCGTAGATCGAGAAGGACGAGGTGAAGCCGAGCTTCTTCGACTCCCTGCGCAGGATGCGGACGCATGCGCTGTGGAAGGTCATCACCCACATCGCGCTCGCGCGCGGGCCGACGAGCTGCTCGACGCGCTCCTTCATCTCCCCCGCGGCCTTGTTCGTGAAGGTGATCGCGAGGATCTGGCCGGGGTGGACGCCCCGCTCGCCGAGCAGGTGGGCGATGCGGTGCGTGAGCACACGGGTCTTGCCGGAGCCGGCGCCGGCCACGATGAGCAGGGGCGAGCCGGCGTGCACGACCGCGGCACGCTGGTTGTCGTTGAGCCCCCGCAGGAGCGCGGCGGCGTCCACGACCGGGCGCGGGGCGCCGTCGCGGTAGTACCCTCCCGCACTCTCGCCCCCGCCGGAGCCGGAGGCGCCCCACCGGTCCGGCGGCACGTCGAACTTCCCCCCGAACAGATCGTCCGGAACCGGTTCCGGAGCGTGCTCGTCGTCGGGCGGTGGGGGCTCCCCCTCGTGGCCCCGCGGAGCCTGGAGGTCGGCCAGGAAGCTGTCGTCAAAGAGGCTGCTCATCGCTCTACGAGTCTAGGGCGCCGCACCGACAACCGGCCGCCGCCCTGAAACATCGCCCGATCCGCCCGGCCGGCAACCGTCCGCGACCGGTCATGACCGGCTGTGGTCTGCTTCGCTCGGTGAACGACCGTCCACGATCGGTCGGCGACCGCTCCCCCACGCTCCCGGCGGCGACCGGAAGATCTCCTCACGGAGCGGAGCCGCACGCTCACAGGAACGGCAGACCCGCCCCAGGTCACGGAAATGTATCGGGCATATCGCACATCAACCTTCACAACAGCCACACCAGTTGGCTAGCGTGCCGTCGGACCGTACGACCCTCTCCGGCGAACGTCGCCGGGCCGTGCGGCCTCCGCCGAGTCCGGCCTCGCCGCCATGGGAGCCGGAGCCGGGGACCCACACCGAACCCCGGGGTGAATCGGTCCGGACCTCCCCGCGAGTACGGACCGTAGGGCAACCCTTCCGAACCACCCGCCCGAACCCGACAGCTAACCCGGTAGGCGGACGATGGAAGGAGTCGCCTCCCTTGGCGTCGCACCGCAAGACGCGCCCCACGGGTACGGGCGTGGCAGGCATACGCACCCCCGCGCTGGCCACCGCCGCCCTCACCTCCGTGGCCCTGCTCTCCCAGTCGGCCAACGCCGCCCCCGCCGACGACGACAGGCCCAGCATCGAAGAAGTCGAGAAGAAGGTCGACGACCTGTACCGCCAGGCCGAGTCGGCGACCGAGAAGTACAACGCCGCCAAGGAGAGGACCGGCAAGCAGCGCAAGCGCGTCACCACCCTCCTCGACGACGTGGCCAAGCGCACCGAACGGCTCAACAGGGCGCGTGAGCGGCTGGGATCGTTCGCCGCCGCCCAGTACCGCACCGGTGCCTCCGCGCCCGACACCGCCACCTTCCTGCTCGCCGACACGCCCCAGGACTACTTCGACCAGGCGCAGCTGATGAGCCGGCTGACCGAACGTCAGAAGAGCATGGTGGACGACTACGTCACCGAGCAGTCGGCGACCATGGAGAAGCGGCGGGAGGCCACCCGCAGCCTGGAGACGCTGACCGAGTCGCAGGACGACATCAGGACGGCCAAGACCACTGTCCAGAGGAAGCTCGCGGACGCGCGCGAGCTGCTGGCCACGCTGAGCGCCCAGGAGAAGGCGCGGCTGGCGGCCCTCGAGGAGCAGCGGCAGCAGGAGGCCGCCCGTAGGGCCGCGGAGCTGGCGCGGCAGCAGGCGGCCCGTACGGCGGACCAGGCCGCGCGACAGGACGCCGGCACCTCGGGGCCTGCGGCGGGGCCGTCCGCGAGCCCCTCGGGAGGGGCAGGTTCCCCGACGTCGGACCTCTCGTCCGCCACCAAGGCCGACAAGGCCCTCGCCTTCGCCCGCGACCAGATCGGCAAGCCGTACGTCTGGGGCGCGACGGGGCCGGGCTCCTACGACTGCTCCGGGCTCACCCAGGCCGCCTGGAAGGCCGCCGGCGTCACCCTGCCGCGCACCACCTACGACCAGGTCGACGCGGGCACGACGGTGCCGCTCTCCCAGGCCCGGCCCGGAGACCTGGTCTTCTTCTACGACGACATCAGCCACGTCGGCGTCTACATCGGCGACGGCATGATGATCCACGCCCCCAAGCCCGGCGCCTATGTGCGCGAGGAGTCCGTCTACTACGACGGCGAGTCGGCGATCCACAGCGTGGTGCGCCCGGCCTGACCGAGGGCGTCCCCCCGCGCCCCGGGGGCGCCTCCGGCTGATCCGGTGGCCTCCCGCCCGGCACCGAACCGGGCACCGATCCGGCACGCGCACGGCGGGCGGGACCGGAAGCGCGTCGCCGGTCCCGAGGACCGGCGCGCGCCGAACGGGCCGGTCAGGTCCAGAGCACCGCGATGAAGACGTTCGCCGTGGTCAGCAGCCCGACCAGCCCGAACATGCCCTTGCTCACCCTCTCCTCGTCCCGCTTCACGTAGACCAGGCCCATGATCACGATCAGCAGCGCCAGCTTCACGCCGATCTTGATGTTGTTGACGTGCTGGTCGTCGGCCTGGTTGAGGCCGACCAGGATCACGCCGGTGACCAGCATGGTCAGGGCACCGTGCAGCATCCCCGGCACGAAGCGGGCGGTGCCCTGGCCCATCGCCTTCACCTGGGTGAGGAAACCACCGAGGAGCGCGGCGATGCCGACGATGTGCAGACCGACGAAGAGATGGATGAGTACGTCCATGGCCCGGGAGCCTACGCGGCCCCGCCGCGCCGCCTTCGTCCGGCCCATAGCACCTCACCGGTCGTCGACGCCCCGCGCACGCCGGCATCGGTCATCACCCCCGTCAAGACGGAACCGCCGGCCCGTGCTCGCGGTCGCTTACGGTCAACGGCCGGTCCCCGGACGTCACTTCCGTACAACCTGTCACCGGCCGCACACGCCCAGGTTTAGCGTCCTGCCCCAGGTGACCGGCTCCCCACCACCGTCCGGGCAGGGCGGCAGCCGGACGCCACCGCCGAAAGGTCCGGCGGCGGCCCTGCTCCCCCTGTGCGGGCCGCCGCCGGACGCGCATACCGCCCTCGCGCGGTCGTGAGAAGGGACGTGACGCTCCACGTGGCAGCGCACCGCAGGCCCCACCGGCGCTCGCTGAGCGGCAGCACGGCCCGTACGGCGGTCACGATCGCCCTCGCGGGCGCGGCCACCGCGGCCGGCTTCGACGGAACCGGGCACGCCGATCCGCAGCCGACGCCGGAGCGGGTGAGGGCGAGGGTGGACGAGCTCTACCGGGAGGCGGAGGTCGCCACCGAGAAGTACAACGGGGCGAAGGAGTCGGCGGACGCCGCCGAGCGGCGGCTGAGGACGCTGCGGGACCGGGCGGCACGCGCGGCGCAGGAACTCAACTCGGCGCGGGACGCTCTCGGTTCGGTGGCGGCGGCACAGTACCGGGAGGGCGGCCTCGATCCCACGCTCCGTCTCATGCTGTCGGACGATCCCGGGCGGTACCTGGACGGTGCCGCGCTCGCCGAGCGGGCGGGCGACCGCCGGGCGGCCGCCGTGGCGCGCGTGCGCGGTCGGCTGCGGGAGATCGAGCGGCTGCGCGGGGCGGCACGCGTCGAGTTGGCGTCGCTCCGGTCACGGCAGGCCGAACGCGAGCGGTACAAGGGGACCGTCACCGGCAAGCTGAGCGAGGCCCGACGGCTGCTGGCCAGGCTCTCCGACGGGCAGCGCGCGGCGATCGGCGCGGCCGACGGCCCGGACCGTTCGTCACGCGCGGCGGGCGGCGCACGCGAGGGACTCGGCGCCCCGGGATCGGCGCAGGCGCCCAGCTCCCGTGCCGCGACGGCCGTCGCCTACGCGTACCGACAACTCGGCAGCCCCTACGTCTGGGGCGCGACCGGGCCGGACGCCTTCGACTGTTCGGGGCTGGTCCAGGCGGCCTACCGCGCGGCCGGGGTCTCGCTGCCCCGCACGACCTACGCGCAGATCGGCGCGGGCCGCCGCGTCTCCCGGTCCGACCTGCTGCCCGGCGACCTGGTGTTCTTCTACTCCGGCGTCAGTCACGTGGGCATCTACGTCGGTGGCGGCCGCATGATCCACGCTCCGAACCCCTCGGCGCCGGTCCGTGTGGCCGCGATCGACGAGATGCCGTTCTCGGGGGCCACGCGGGTGGTGTGAGGGCTGGGCGGAAGCACGACGCAAGGCTTCCGGACCGCACGGAGCAGCCGGCCCGCCCAGTGGCGCGCGGACCGGCCGGCGCGGACCGGTGGGCGTCAGACCAGCCGGCGCGCCGTGGCCCACCGGGTCAGCTCGTGCCGGTTGGACAGCTGCAGTTTCCGCAGGACCGCCGACACGTGGGACTCGACCGTCTTCACCGAGATGAACAGCTGCTTGGCGATCTCCTTGTACGCGTAGCCACGGGCGATGAGCCGGAGGACCTCGCGTTCGCGCTGGGTGAGGCGGTCCAGGTCCTCGTCGACCGGCGGGGCGTCGGTCGAGGCGAACGCGTCCAGGACGAAGCCGGCGAGACGGGGCGAGAAGACGGCGTCGCCCTCCTGGACGCGGAACACCGAGTCGATCAGGTCCGCGCCCGTGATCGTCTTGGTCACGTACCCCCGCGCACCGCCGCGGATCACACCGATCACGTCCTCGGCCGCGTCGGAGACGGACAGCGCGAGGAAGCGGACGGGCCGCTCCGGGTCCGCCGTCAACGCGGCGCAGCGCCGCAGCACTTCCACCCCTCCGCCGCCGGGGAGGTGGACGTCGAGGAGGACCACCTCGGGTCGGGTCGCGGTGATGACCGCGACCGCCTGGTCGACGTCGGCGGCCTCACCGACGACCTCCACACCGGTCTGCTCGGTCCGGCCGATCTCGGCCTGGACGCCCGTTCGGAACATGCGGTGGTCGTCGACGAGGACCACGCGCACGTGTCTCCCGCCCGCACCGCCGTCGGCCGCCCCGGCCTCCTGTGCCGGTCCCGCCGCCGTACCGTTCGTCTCGGTCGGGTCGCTCATGACGTGTTCTCCGCCCTCTCCATCTCCAGTTCGACCTCCGTGCCGCCGCCCGGCACGGCGCGCAGCCGGGCCGTACCGCCGTTGCGCTCCATGCGGCCGATGATCGATTCTCTGACGCCCATGCGGTCGGCCGGTATGGAGTCGGGGTCGAAGCCGGGTCCGCGGTCCCGCACGGACACGAAGACCGTCCTGCCGTCGACTTCGGCGAAGACCGCCACCGCGCCGCCGTCGCCACCGTACTTGGCGGCGTTCACCATGGCTTCCCGCGCGGCCTGCATCTGGGCGCCGATCCGGTCGTCGAGCGGGCAGTCGCCGACCACGACGACCTCGATCGGCACACCGTGCTTGTCCTCGACCTCCGCGGCGTTGCGCCGGACCGCGTCGGCGAGCGTGGCCGGTTCGTCGGCCTCGTCCTTGCCGGTGCCCTCGGGCTTGTAGAGCCAGGCCCGCAGGTCGCGCTCCTGGGCGCGGGCGAGCCGGCGCACCTCGCCCGCGTTCTCCGCGTTGCGCTGGATGAGGGTGAGGGTGTGCAGCACCGAGTCGTGCACATGGGCGGCGACCTCCGCGCGCTCCTGGGCGCGGATGCGCATCAGCCGCTCCTCGGAGAGGTCCTGGGTCATGCGCACCAGGTACGGACCGACGAGGAGCGTGATACCGACGAGGACCGCGAGAGCGGCCTGCAGGACCGCGCCGAGGTGGGCGGCGGAGCCCTGCAGGACGAACATGCCGGAGACCCCGGCGGTGACCAGCAGGACTCCGGCGCCGGAACGGACCAGCACGAGCGTACGGCGGCGGCGGCCCACCTCGGCCCAGCGGGCCCGGCGGGCGTTGTCCGCCTGCCGCCAGACGAGGGCGACGCCCGCGCCGACGAGGACGGCGGGCAGGAGGTAGGCCTTGGCGCCGCTGCCGAGGTTGACGCTGCTGACGAAGACCATGGCCACGACGACCATGAGCAGCAGGGCGACGATCTGCCCCTTGTCCGGCTTGCGCGCGACGATCCGGCGCCGGCCGTCCGGCGAGGTCTCCGCGGTGACCAGGGACGGGGGCCGCTGACCGCCGACGCCGCCCACGCCGAGCGGCACGAAGAACCAGAAGGCCGCGTACAGCAGCGCGCCGAGGCCGTCGGCCATGAACAGGCCGGCGAACACGAGCCGCACCCAGACCACCGGCAGCCCGAGGTGCCCGGCGAGGCCCCGCGCCACCCCGCCGAGCCAGCGGCCGTCGCTGCTGCGGTAGAGCTTGCGCGGCGGCCGCGGGTCGTCGAGGGGCAGGGCTGCGGCTTCCGGCATGCCGTCGATGGTCACACGGCTGCGGGTTCGGGGGCATCAGGGTCGGCCCCGGAGACTCCCCTGATCTCCCACGACACGGTCCGGACGCCCCGGCCGCCGGGTCCCGGTGGTGCGCGGTCCGCGGCCGGCTCCGGGATTCGTCGGCGGGCCGTCGAACACATCCCGGGCCGGGCTCCGGGGCGATATCAGGGTTCGGCCAGGGTCGTCCCGGCTGCCGCCCCGGCGGTGCGCCCGTCACCATGGAGGCATGACGGATCACCAGCACTCGCCGACGGGCCCGGGACCCGGCCCGGGCTCCGGCGCGGACCGGGCGGACGGTGCGGAGGACCGGGCGCCCGGCGCGGGCGGGGCGGACGGTGCGGGTGCGGGTGCGGGTGGAAGTGCGGAGCCGCGTGCACCCGAGGAAGCGGGCGCGCGGGGGACGAGCGGACAGCGGGGCCCGGCCGGCGGGGCCCGCCGGACCGGGGAGGCGGACATGGCGGGGTCGACGGAGGCGCCGGGGACACCGGCGGACGCCGCGCCCGGCGGCACGGGGTCGAGGACCGCCGGCGACGCGCGGACGGGTGCGGAGGCCGCCGCCGGACCGGATCCGGAAGCGGCGGCACCCGCCTGGCGCTTCCGGCGTGACCGGCGGCACCGGATGATCGCCGGGGTGTGCGCGGGGCTCGGGCGGCAGTGCGACATGGACCCGGTGATCTTCCGGATCACACTGGCCGTGCTCGCCGCGACCGGCGGCATCGGCCTCATCTTCTACGGCTTCGCCTGGCTCTTCGTGACGTACGACGACGAGGACGAGAACGAGGTGCGCAAGCTCCTCACGGGCCGCGTCGACGGCCAGGCGCTGGCGGGCGTGCTGTTCGCGCTGGTCGGCTGCGGAGTGTTCCTGTCGATGCTGCGCAACGCCGGCGTGCTGACCTTCGGCGCCGTCCTGTCCCTGCTGCTCGCGGGTGCCGGGTACTGGTCCCGGCACCGTGGGGCGCCCGACCCCGATCCCCTGGCCGCGCAGGCCGTCGCCGACGCGCCGCCGGAGGCCCAGGCGCCGCCGGTCCCCGCGGCCTACCCCTCCTGGTGGCGGGACCCGATCGTCAAGGACGGCACCCACGACGGTGGCACGGGCTACCTGTGGGGCCCCGCGGACCCGCGCGACCGGGACATCGCGGCGGCGGTCACCATCGGCCGCGGCGCGTACGGAACCGGCCGCGAGGGCCCGAGCGCCCCCAGCCCCGGACCGCCCCGGCGACGCGGCGCGCGCTGGACGGGCGGCTGGATCTTCCTGCTCGCCCTGGCCGCAGGCACCCTCGGCACGGGCGGCACCTGGCACGACCACACGCTCGGCACCAGCTTGCAGACCGGACTGTCCTGCGCGCTCGTCGTCCTCGGAGTCGGCATAGCCCTGAGCGCCTTCCTGGGACGTACAGGCGCCGGCTCGGTGCTGCTGGCGATCGTCACGGCGGGTCTGCTCGCCGGCTCGGCGGCCCTGCCCGGGGACGTCAGCACACACTGGACCGACAGGACGTGGAGACCCGCCGCGGCGACCGCGGTGGCACCCACGTACACCCTCGGCACCGGGAACGGCACCCTGGACCTGACCCGAATAACCGTGGCCAGGGACCGGGCGGTGGCCACCAGGGCGCGCGTGGGGCTGGGACGGCTGCGGGTGATCCTGCCGCCGGGAGTGACGGTGAAGGCCACCATCGACGTCAGCGTCGGTGACATCCGGCTGCCGGGTGACCGGGCGCGGGACGTGGACGTGGCACCGGGCAAGTACCGGCAGGTGACGCTACCCCCCGCACCGGGCGCCGGGGCCGGCGGCACCATCGAGCTCGACCTGCGGGTCGGAGCGGGACAGGCGGAGGTGAGCCGTGCTGCGTCATGAGTTCCAGCCGGGGAAGCTGGTCGCCGGCCTCTTCCTCACCGCGGCGGGCGTCGCCTACGCCGGGGACGCCCGAGGTGCCTGGGAGACCCCTTGGTTCGCGGTGATCCCGCTCGTCGTGGGCGGCCTCTGCCTGGCGGGCGCGGCGGCGGTCGTCAACGGTGCCGTACGCAGGCGCCGGACGCGAGCGTCCCGTCCGCCCGCCGGCGCACCGGGGACGGACGGGACGGGGTGACCTACAGGTATCCGTGCACTCGTCGCCGGCGTGCGCGCAGCATGGCGTCCAGGGAGAGCAGCGGCGTGCCGGCCAGGACGAGGGGCAGCCAGGCCATCAGGTAGGCGAGGTCGTTGCCGTAGTAGTACGGGGTCGACGCCCAGCTGACGGTCAGCCACAGGCTCAGGGAGATCAGCGCCCCGCCCAGCGCGGCGATGCGGCCGAACAGGCCCAGCAGGACGCCGATGCCGACGGCCAGCTCACCGAGCGCGATGGCGTAGGCGAAGCCGACCGGGTTCTTCAGGGAGAGGTCGACGAGGGCGGGGATGGCGGAGGAGTCCCGCACCGAGCGCATCAGATCACCGATCGATCCGGAGCCGGCGCTCTTGAGGAACGCGCTGTCGGTGAGTTTGTCCAGACCGGCGTAGACGAAGGTCACGCCCAGGAAGATCCGCAGGGGCAGGAGCGCGTGGCGGGTCGCGATGTCCCGCCAGTCTCCGCCCCGCTCCTGCTGCGAGGTGTGCGTGTCCATACGAACGCCATAAGTCATCGCCGCCAGCCGCCTCTCACCGCGAGCCGTTCGTCCCTCAACAGCACATACGGACGAACGTCCGAGCCCACTCAATCCCGACGAACCCTTTCTACCGACTTCGCCACCAGTTCGCCCCTGCTGAGAGCCACCCGGCGCACACACGCCTGAGGCAGGGGGTAATCAGCGCGACCGTCAGTCTGTCGCTCCGTCACTCCGTCACTCCGCCACTCCGTCACTCCGTCACATCGATGCTGTAGCCGTTGGTCTCCACGCCCGCCGCGGTGACCACCTGCACCAGCACCCGCCCCGGTTCCACATCCGCCGGAACCGGCACCGTCAGCACCGCGTCGACCGGGTTGCTGAAGCCGCCGGTCACCGGCACCAGCGGCACGCGCACGTTGACCGCGCCGATGCGCACCACCATCCGCGACAGCCGGTCGGCGCTCTGCGCCCCGGGCGGGACGAACCCCGCGCCGCGGATCTCGATGTCGTCGCCCGTGCGGATCGGCCCGTCCAGGTCCCCCGCCTCCCGCGCCCGCACCACCGAGAGGATCACCGGCCGGCCACCCTCGGCGTACTTGCCGGCCAGGTACGTCGCAGCGGACACCAGCACGACCACCGCCAGTCCCCACGGCAGGTCCGGCAGTTGGTCAGGCCGGCGGGCCAGCCGCACGGCCGCGAACACGACCGCCACGGCGCTGATCACGACGTACTGGATGTCGGCGAACGTGCCCCGGCCGGCGTCGTCGGTCAGGAGGTCGGCCGCCCGCGGCCGGTCCGCCCGTACCTTCTGCAGCCGCTGCCCCAGCACCCGCAGTCCGACCACCCGCCGTACCAGCACCGCGACGGCGCAGACCACGGCGAGCACGGTCACGACCCCGGCGCCGCGGGCGAGTTCCAGCCCGGAGATCAGCGCGTCGCGCTCCGCGTGGTCGGAGGCCGCCGCCAGCCGGCCCGCCAGGACGAGCACCGCGTACGCGACGAACAGCACCCACGCCGCCGCCACCGCACGCGATGTGGACAGCCGGTTGTCCTCGCCGATGACGGGTGCCAGCGCTCCACCGCGGTCCCGGTGGAACCACGAGGCCGCCGTCAGCGCGCCGGCCGTCACCAGCGCCGCCAGGAGCCCGGCGGTGCGCGCCGCGGTCCACCCCGCCCCGACGGCGGTCAGCGCCTGCGCGAGGAGCAGCAGCACGACCACCGCCCACACCGCGCACGCGGTCCGGCGCCACAACCGCGCGAGCCAGGCCCCGCCCTCGGCACGGCGGCGTTCGGCGACGAGTTCCGCGGACTGGGTCAGCTCCTCGGAGACCCACTGCCGGGAGGCGGACGCCGAATGGGCCACGGCCGCAGGCAGGCCCTGTCCGGCGGCGAACTCGTCCCGCTTGAGCAGGAACGCGGCGACCGCGCGGCGGTGCCCCTCACGCGCCCCGTGCGGGCAGTCCCCGCAGGCGCAGCCCCCCTTGTGGGAGCCGCCGCCCCCCGTGCCGCCTCTCGCTTCCTGCACCGCCACGTCCGACGCCCGCCTTCCCCACGACCCGGAGCCCGGCCCGGACCACGGGCCGGATCCACGACTCACACCAGGTCCGGATCCCTCACCCGGACCGCCACACGACCGCCCGGTTCCACCCTCCGGACCGTCACACGACGGCTCGGACCCACCACCCGGACCGTCAGACAACTCCCCCGCGACGACAGCGAATTGTGCCCTACACCACCTGACCCGCATCGCCCCGGCCCGGTCAGCGCGGGTGACGGCCGGGTCACCGTGTTGACCCCGCCGGAAGCACCCCGGCGTGGGCCCGCCCACCGATCCCCGCCGGGAGCACCTCGGCAGGGCCCGCCCCCGGCCGGCCTCAGTCCAGCAGGTCCGGCTCGCTGCGGCTGATCTCCTGCCACAGCGGCTGGTAGTTGATCCACGCCACGAGGTCCCCGCCCAGCTGCTCCCGGGTCGCCACCGCCAGCCTGTGCTCGATCAGCATCGGCCGGCCGGCGGCCCGCGCGGCGAGCTGCACCTGGCAGGAGCGCTCCATCGACAGAAACCACCAGGCGGCCGCGTCGACCGAGTCGCCCACCGTCAGCAGCCCGTGGTTGCGCAGCACGAGCGCCTTGCGGTAGCCGAGCGCGGCGGCGATCCGGCGGCCCTCCCCGGCGTCGACGGCGACGCCCGAATAGCTGTCGTAGAGCGCGTGGTCCTCGTAGAAGGCGCAGCTCTCCTGGGTGATCGGGTCGAGCAGTTCACCGAGGGAGGAGAAGGCGCGTCCGTGCACGGCGTGGCAGTGGGCGACCGCGACGACGTCCGGGCGGGCGGCGTGCACCTGGGCGTGCACGGTGAAGGCGGCCTGGTTGACGTGGTAGCGGCCCTCGATGACCTGGCCGTCCTGGTTGGCGAGCACCAGGTCGCTGACGGTGACGTGCCGGAACGGCATCCCGAAGGGGTTCACCCAGAAGCAATCGCTGAACTCGGGGTCCCGGGCGGTGATGTGTCCGGACACACCGTCCTCGAGACCCTGCCGCCCGAACAGCCGCAGCGCGCCCGCGAGCCGTTCCTTGCGGTGACGGCGTTCGTCCTCGACCGACTCGTGCCTCGGCGGCATCGCGAACCGGAGCCGGTCGGTGGGCAGGGGCGGGGGCGGGGTGGGCCGGTGCAGGGGGCCTTCGGCGCTGGGTTGGTTCACGGGCGGGAAAGTACCCCGGGTGCGGGCGGTAGGACAGAACTGTTCCGTAAAGATGCGGCAGGCTCGACCCCGGACCCGGCCGAGCGTGCGCATACCCGACAGGCATACCCGACAGGCGATGTCGGGTATTGCCGCGAGACTCGCCGTATGGCAACCAACTGGGCGGCCTTCGCCGCCGCGGAACCCGGCCTGGCCGCCACCGTCGAGAAGCGCTTCGCGGCCTACCGGCACCATGTGCTCGCGACCCTGCGCCGCGACGGCTCGCCCCGCACCACGGGCCTCGAGGTGCGGTTCCTCCACGGCGAGCTGTGGCTCGGCATGATGCCGGACTCGCTCAAGGCGCTGGACCTGCGCCGCGACCCCCGGTTCGCGCTCCAGGCGAACCCGGGGGCGGGCACCGGCATGGAGGGCGGCGACGTGCGCATCGGCGGGCGCGCGGTCGAGGTCGACGATCCGCGGGTGAAGGGGGCGTACGTGGAAGAGGTGGAACCGCCGCAGCCGTTCCACCTCTTCCGCACCGAGCTGACGGAGGTCGTACGGACCTGTGTCGAGGACGACACGCACCTGGTCCTCCGCATCTGGCGGCCCGGAGAGCCGGTGCGCACTCTCCGCCGCAGGTGAGCCGGGCGGCTCACTCCCACTCGATGGTCCCCGGCGGCTTGCTGGTCACGTCGAGGACGACCCGGTTGACGTCCCGGACCTCGTTCGTGATCCGGGTCGAGATCTTCGCGAGGACGTCGTACGGCAGACGCGACCAGTCGGCCGTCATCGCGTCCTCGGAGGAGACCGGACGCAGGACGATCGGGTGGCCGTAGGTGCGGCCGTCGCCCTGGACGCCGACGCTGCGGACGTCCGCGAGCAGGACCACCGGGCACTGCCAGATGTCGCGGTCGAGGCCGGCGGCCGTCAGCTCCTCGCGGGCGATGGCGTCGGCCTCGCGTAGCAGGTCCAGGCGCTCCTCGGTGACCTCGCCGACGATGCGGATGCCGAGGCCGGGGCCGGGGAAGGGCTGGCGGTGGACGATCTCGTCCGGCAGGCCGAGCTCCTGCCCGACCATGCGGACCTCGTCCTTGAACAGCTTGCGCAGCGGCTCGATCAGCTTGAAGTCGAGGTCCTCGGGGAGGCCGCCCACGTTGTGGTGGGACTTGATGTTCGCGGCGCCGGTGCCGCCCCCGGACTCGACGACGTCCGGGTAGAGCGTGCCCTGGACCAGGAACTCCACCGCGGGACCCTCGTCCGCGATGATCTCCGCCTGGGCCTGCTCGAAGACGCGGATGAACTCGCGGCCGATGATCTTCCGCTTCTCCTCGGGGTCCGTGACCCCCTTGAGGGCGGTGAGGAAGCGCTCCTGGGCGTCGACGACCTTCAGCTGGACGCCGGTGGCCGCGACGAAGTCCTTCTCGACCTGCTCGGTCTCGTCCTTGCGCATCAGACCGTGGTCGACGTAGACGCAGGTCAGCTGGGGGCCGATGGCCTTCTGCACCAGGGCCGCGGCGACGGCGGAGTCCACGCCGCCGGACAGGCCGCAGATCGCGCGCTTGTCCCCGACCTGCTCGCGGATGGCGGCGACCTGCTCCTCGATCACGTTGCCGGTGGTCCAGGAGGGGGTGAGCCCGGCGCCGCGGTAGAGGAAGTGCTCCAGCACCTGCTGGCCGTGCGTGGAGTGCATGACCTCGGGGTGGTACTGGACGCCGTAGAGCTTCTTGTCGTCGTTCTCGAAGGCGGCCACGGGCACGACGTCCGTGGAGGCCGAGACGGTGAAGCCGTCGGGGGCGGCGGAGCAGGCGTCGCCGTGGGACATCCACACGGACTGCTCGCCCGGGGTGCCCTCGAAGAGGGTGGAGGAGGGCTTGGAGACCGTCAGGGCGGTACGGCCGTACTCGCGCGCGCCGGTGTTGTCGACGGTGCCGCCGAGGGCCTGCGCCATGAGCTGGAAGCCGTAGCACATGCCGAAGACGGGGACACCGGCCTCGAACAGGGCACGGTCCATGGTCGGGGCGCCGTCCTCGTACACCGAGGAGGGCCCGCCGGAGAGGATGATCGCCGCCGGGTTCCGCGCGAGGATCTCGTCGACCGGCGTGGTGCTCGGCACGATCTCGCTGTAGACCCGGGCCTCGCGGACGCGACGGGCGATGAGCTGGGCGTACTGCGCACCGAAGTCGACGACCAGCACGGTGTCGGGGGCGGCGGCAACGGGGGTCGCTGATGACACGGGGTGCCTTCCGGCGGTTGGGGCGGGTCCTTGTGCTCACCGAGTCTACCGAGACGGCCGTGCCGGCCGTCCCGGCCGCTCGTGGTCCCTCGCCCGCGAGGGACCACCCCGTCCGCGCGACGGGGCGGTTCCCCCGGCCCGGAGCGCGTCTCATGATGCGAGCCGTGTTGGACGTCACCTCGCGGCGCGGCATACTGGGCCGCATGTTCACGCGGACGACCTTCTTCTTTACCTATGGCACCCGGCCCGCCGGCTGCCATGGTCGTGCTGCTTGATCATCTGACAAGCGACTTCCCAGGCGCCCCGGGCCGACAAGGCCCGGGGCGTCTGGCGTCTTCCGGGTCCTGCCGCCCCGGGGCACCTCCCACCCGACGAGGAGCCCCCGACATGACCACCGCCGCGACCACCGCCGTCCACGACTCCCCCGCGCCCCACGCCCCCGCCGCCGTCCCCGCCACCGAGAGGACCGGCGCCCGCACCGACGAGGCCGCGGACGTGATCACGAACGCCCGGGAGCGCATCGACGCGCTCGACGACCGGATCATCGGCCTGGTCCAGGAACGGATGGCCGTCTCCGCCGTCATCCAGCAGGCCCGGATCACCTCCGGCGGCCGGCGCGTGAACCTCTCCCGCGAGATGGAGGTCCTCAGCCACTACAGGGACGCGCTGGGCAAGCCGGGCACCACCCTCGCGATGACCCTGCTGGAGCTGTGCCGCGGCAGGATCTGACCCGCCGGAGCGGGTCGCCCCTCACCCGGCTCGCGGGACCCGGCTCCGGCAGCCGGGTCCCGCGAGCCGGGACGAAGGCCCTGCGGCCCGACCATCCCCCTGCGGCCCGACCGTCCGCAGGCTCCTTCGCCGGCATCGGCGCGGACCTCCACGGCGTCTCCACATGTGTGACGCAGGCCACATAAGAAATGTGTGAGCGACCGTGCAACCCTTCACGGGGGTCACGGGTCTCACCTCTCGAACACGGGCCGTCCCGCGCCCCACACGCGGAGGCCTCCTCAAAGCTTGTACTGCGCCGTGCAGTACTCCGACTTCCCGAGGTCTTCATGAAGCTTCGCCGCGCCATGGTCACCGCGGCCGCGACGGCTGCCATAGCCCCGCTGGCGCTGCTGTCCGCTCCGTCCGCCTTCGCGGAGGTGCCGAGCACGCCGCCGAGCTCGTCGGCTCCCGAGTCGGCTCCCGAGTCCACCCCGCCCACCAGCGAGCCGGAGTCGACTCCGCCCACCAGCGAGCCGGAGAGCACGCCGCCGAGCGAGACCGCTCCGTCGCCGAGCTCGTCCGAGTCCAGCACCACGTCCCCGTCGCCGAGCGAGTCCGCCACGGAGACCCCCGAGCCCGAGCCCTCCCTCTGCGAGGACTCCAAGGTCGACGTCAGCATCACCGGTCTGCCGGGCAAGATCGCCGCGGGCAGCGGCTGGCACAAGTTCTCGCTGAACGTCTGGAACACCTCGGACTCCACGCTGAACGACCTCGACTTCTTCGCCGGCGCCTCCGCCGACAAGAACGGCGAGGAGCTCTTCAAGAGCAAGCAGGTCCGGCTGCAGGCCTGGAACCCGAGCGACAAGGTCTGGGAGGACCTCGACGCCGGCGGTTACGCGGTCGGTTACGTGGGCTACAGCGACACGCTGGAGCCCGACTACGAGATCGACATCCCGCTGCGCATCAACGTCAAGAAGTCCGCCCCGGTCGGTGCCGGCTTCTCGATCGGCGCCACGGTGTACGGCGACGGTGACGGCAAGTGCATGGGCTTCGGCGACGTCGCCTACAAGTTCCAGATCGTCTCCGCCGGCACGGACACCGAGGGCACCAAGCCGCAGGAAGGCGGCAAGGCTCCGGTCACGGACACCAAGCCGGACAGCACCACCCCGAAGGTCGAGGGCAGCCTCGCCGAGACGGGTTCCAGCTCCGCCCTGCCGGCGATCGGCCTCGTCGGCGGTGCCGCCGTCGTCGCCGGTGCGGGCGCGATGGTGCTGGTGCGCCGCCGGAAGGCCGGCGCGAGCGCGTGACGCCCCCGCCGGCGCGCGGGCTCAGCGCGTCGTAGCGGCACCGCGCACAACATGAGAGAAGGACCTGCGCCAGGAGGGGGGCGCAGGTCCTTCTCTCATGTTGTGCCGGCCACCGCCCGGTGCTCGGGCGGTGGTGCGTCACTTCTTCGGCGGCACCGCCGGCATCCCCAGGAACGGCAGCCGCAGCGCGCCGAACGCGTCCGCCGGGACGGCCGGTGACGCCGGCTCCACCGGCTTGAGGCGTTCGTAGGCGGCGCCCGGTGCCGGACGGGGGTCGGCCTCGCCCTTGTTGGGCCAGTACGACATCGCCCGTTCGGCCTGGGCGGTGATGGTCAGGGACGGGTTCACGCCCAGGTTCGCCGAGACGGCGGCGCCGTCGACGACCGAGATGCCGGGGTGGCCGTGCACGCGGTGGTAGGGGTCGATGACGCCCGTCTCTCGGGAGGCGCCGATCGGGCAGCCGCCGAGGAAGTGGGCGGTGAGCGGAGTGCCCATCAGCTCGCCCACGTTGGAGCCCGCGAAACCGTTGATCTCGGCGGCGAGCGCGGAGGCGCCCTCGGTGGCGGCCCTGATCTGCTTGGGGTTGGGCGAACCGTGGCCCTGCCGGGCCGTCAGCAGGCCCTTGCCCACCCCGCCGGGCTTCAGGTACGTGGTCAGGGAGTTGTCCAGGGACTGCATCACCAGGCCGATGATGGTGCGCTCCGACCAGCGCCGGTTGGACAGCGACCGCAGCACCAGCACCGGGTGGCGGGCGGCGTTGCGCAGCCAGGCCGCGACCCGTGAGGAGCCCTCCGCGTAGGGGACCTGGAGGATCGACAGGCTGCCCATCGAGTTCGAGCCCTTGCCGTAGCGGACGGGTTCGATGTGGGTGTTCTCGTCCGGGTGGATCGAGGACGTGATGGCGACACCGCGGGTGAAGTCGGCCGCAGGCTCGCCGGTCGCCCGGCGGTAGCGCCGGTTGTCCGTCTGGGCGCCCACGAGCGCCTCGGAGTTGGTCCGGGTCAGTTCGCCGAGCCGGTCGGAGAGGTACGGCAGCTGCCCGCCCGCCTTCATCCGGTGCAGCAGCGTCTGGGTGCCGTAGGTACCGGCGGCGAGGACGACCCGGCGGGCCGTGAGGACGCGGCCCGCGCTCCTCCTGTCGTGGGTGGGCAGCGTGGCGACCGCGTATCCGCCGCGCGAGTCGTCCGTGACCGACACGACCGTGGTCATCGGGTGCACCACCGCGCCTGCCTTCTCGGCGAGGTACAGGTAGTTCTCGTTGAGGGTGTTCTTCGCGCCGTGGCGGCAGCCCGTCATGCACTCCCCGCACTCGGTGCACGCCGTGCGCTCGGGCCCGGCCCCGCCGAAGTAGGGGTCGGCGGTCCTCTCCCCGGGGCCGGCCGTAGCCGTGCCGTCGGCGTCCTTGCCGTCCCCGAAGAACACGCCGACCGGGGCCATGTGGAAGGTGTCGCCGACGCCCATGCGCTCCGCCGCCGCCTTCAGGTGCACGTCGGAGGGCGTCATCGTCGGGTTGAGCCGGACGCCGAGCATGCGCCGGGCCTGGTCGTAGTACGGCTTCAGCTCCTCCTCCCAGTCGGTGATGTCCCGCCACTGCGGGTCCTCGAAGAAGGCCTTCGGCGGTACGTAGAGGGTGTTGGCGTAGTTGAGCGAGCCGCCGCCCACTCCGGCGCCGGCCAGCACCATCACGTTGCCCAGGAGGTGGATGCGCTGGATGCCGTACAAGCCGAGCTTCGGGGCCCAGAGGTAGTTCTTCAGGTCCCAGGAGTTCTTCGGCAGGGTCTCGCGGGTGAAGCGGCGGCCCGCCTCCAGGACCCCGACCCGGTAGCCCTTCTCGGTCAGGCGGAGCGCGGACACGGACCCGCCGAACCCCGATCCCACGACGATGACGTCGTAGTCGTACCCGTCCTCGTCCCGGGTCTGGACAGACTTCTCCTGTGACACGTGCTCTCCTCGTCGAGAACGGGTGCTGTCTGGGGTGATGCTCTAGCGGAAGCGGAACGCCTTCATCAGCTTCAGGCTCCGGGTCATGAACTCCGCGTACTTCTCGTCGTCCATGCCCAGCGACGGCGCCATCGGCAGCAGCCGCTGGTGGGCGACGGTCTGGGCCTCGGTGTACTTGAGGATGCCCTCTGAGCCGTGCCGGCGGCCCAGGCCGGAGTCCTTCATGCCGCCCATCGGCGACTGGACGCTGCCGTAGGCGGGGGCGTACCCGTCGTTGACGTTCACCGTGCCGGTGCGCAGCCGGGCCGCGACCTCGCGGCCGCGCCGGGCGTCCTTGGTCCACACGGACGCGTTCAGGCCGTACGGCGTGGAGTTGGCGCGCTCGACGGCCTCCTCCTCGTCGGTGAAGCGGTAGACGGAGACGACCGGGCCGAAGGTCTCCTCCGTGCACACGGCCATGGGTGCCTCGACGCCGTCGAGGATGGTGGGCTCGAAGAAGTACGGGCCGATGTCCGGACGGGCGACGCCTCCCGCCACGACCCTGGCGCCCTTGGCGACGGCCTCCTCCACGTGCCGCTTGACGGTCTCCAGCTGCCGTTCGCCGACCAGGGACCCCATGTCGGCGCCGTACGCCAGGGACGTACCCAGCCGCATGGCCCTGGTGCGGGCGGCGAACCGCTCCAGGAAGGCGTCCGCGATCGACTCGTGGACGTACAGCCGCTCGACGGAGATGCACAGCTGGCCCGCGGAGGAGAAGCAGGCGCGGACCGCTCCCGCGGCCGCCTTCTCGACGTCGGCGTCCGCCAGGACGAGCATGGCGTTCTTGCCGCCGAGTTCGAGGGAGACGCCGACCAGGCGGGCGGCGGCGCCCTGCGCGACCTCGCGGCCGGTGCGGGTGGAGCCGGTGAAGGACACGTAGTCGGCGTGCCGGACGATCTCCGGGCCGACGACCGGTCCGTCGCCGATCACCACCTGGAACACCTCGGCGGGCAGCCCAGCCTCGATCAGCAGGTCCCGCGCCCACAGAGCCGTCAGGCAGGTCTCCGTGTCGGGCTTCATGACGACCGCGTTGCCCGCGGCGAAGGCGGGGAGCGCGTCGCCGACCGACAGCTCCAGGGGGTAGTTCCAGGGGGCGATCTGGCCCACCACCCCGCGCGGGTGCCGCAGTTCGGTGACGCGCGTGAGGACCGGCATGGCACCGGCGTGCCGCTTGGGCCTGAGGTACGCGGCGGCCCTGCGGCCGTAGTGCCGGGCCGCCACCGCGACGGCCTGCACCTCCTCGTGGGCGTGCAGCCGCGCCTTGCCGGTCTCCAGCTGGACCAGGTCGAGGACTTCGGCCTGGCGGTCGAGCACCAGGTCGTGGAAGCGCAGCAGGACGGCCGCGCGCTGCCGTACCGGCGTGCGCGCCCAGACGGCCTGGGCGGCGCGCGCCCGTTCGAAGGCGGCGGCGACATCCTCGGGGGTGGACTCGGGCAGGTCCGCGAGTTTCGCGCCGGTGTACGGCGTGTGGTTGGCGGTCCGGCCGGACCCGGCGACGCCCTTGGTGAGCCGGGCGACCAGATCGGGGGTGACCACGTCGGCGGCCGTGCGGGCGCCCGCGGGGGCGGGGGCCGAAGGGTTGGTGCCGGTCTGTGCCGGGGCCTGCGAGTCCGTCATGACGCGCAGGGTATGCCGCGGCGACGGCTTTGTGTACCCGTCGGTAACGGGGATTCACGGAGTGCTCACACGCCGCCAGCGATCACTGGCGTCGAACACGCTGATCAGGGCGTTGCGCGGGGACGACCGGTACCGGGGGTGGTTCGGCCGCCCCCGGGGACCCGCGCCCCGGAGCCCGGCGACTGCCGGAGCCTCGGTGCGGGGGCGCGGCGGCGTTCCGGGACCCCTGCCCCACATGGCGCCTCAGAGCCGGTCGATGTCCAGGTTCCTGATCGCCGTCCGGGCCACCTCACGGCCGCGGTCGGTGAAGTCGCCCTTGCCGGGGTAGCTCACGGTGAGCTTGTACAGGTCGCCCGCCGTGCTCTTGTAGTAGAAGAGCCGCAGCTCGCGCGGGCGCGGGTTGTCGCTGTCATCGGTGGTGTAGACGACGGTGTTCTCGGCCGCCGGCTTGCCCTGGTGGGCCGTCTGCGGCTTCGGGTCGGTCCCCGGGCCGGAGGGCATGTCCAGGCTGTAGTCCCCGGACTGCTTGTAGGTGCCGTTGTCGTCGTACATCTGGGCGGCAGCGGAGTCCTTGATGGCGTGGCCGGTGTCCTCGGCCCTGCGCGTGAGCGCGAGGCTGATCCACACGCTGCCGCTCCAGTCGTCGTACCTGACCCAGTGCCCCTTGTCCGACGCCGGGTCCGGCACCACACGCCGGTAGCCGGCGGGCACGGCGAGCGTCGCCGCGACGTCCTTCTCGTGACGGGTGCGCCAGCCGTCCGGCAGCGGCCCCGCGAACGGGTCCGCGATCAGCAGGTACGCCGCCACCGCCGCGGCGACGGCCGCCGCACCGAGCCCGAGCCACGTCCCGCGGCCCGGCCGGAACCGGCGCCGCGCGGCCCCGGTGCCGTCGACGGACGTCACGGCCTGCGCGGGCGGTACCGGGGCGGGCGGCTCGGCGGCGGCCTTGAGCAGGGCGCGCACCTGGGCGGCGTCGGGGCGCTGCGCCGGGTCCTTCCGCAGCAGCCCGGTGACGGCCTCGGCCAGCGGGCCCCGGGCGGCGGCCGGCGGGGCGGGCGCCGCGTTGAGCACCGACTGCAACGTCGCCGGGGTGTTGCTGCGGCGGAACGGGGAGAGGCCCTCCGTGGCCGCGTACAGCACCACGCCGAGCGACCACAGGTCCGACGCGGGGCCGGGGCGCTGGCCCAGCACCCGTTCCGGCGCTATGTACTCGGGCGAGCCGACGAAGCCGCCGGTGTCGGTCAGGCTGGTCTCGCCCTCGATCCGGGCGATGCCGAAGTCGGCGAGCACCACCCGGCCGTGCCGGCCGAGCAGTACGTTGTCCGGCTTGACGTCGCGGTGCAGGATGCCCGCCGCGTGCGCGGCCTCCAGCGCGCCGAGGACCTGCAGGCCGATCCTCGCCGCCTCGCGGGCGTCGAGGGTGCCCTCCTGCAGCGCGTCGCCGAGCGAGCGGCCGCGCACCAGCTCCATCACGATCCACGGCTGCCCGTCGACGACGGCGACGTCGTGGACGTTGACGACCGCCGGATGGTCGAGCCGGGCCGCGGCACGGGCCTCGCGGCGCATCCGCTCGAAGACGTTGGCGCGTTCACGCTCGGGAAGGTGGTCCGGGACGCGGGGCTCCTTGACGGCGACCTCGCGGTCCACCGTCTCGTCCTTGGCCCGCCACACGGTCCCCATGCCGCCGTGCCCGAGTTTGGCCAGCAGCCGGTAGCGCCCGGCGATCAGCCGCCCGGTGCCGGGATCCGCCACGGGCGCCGCGTACGGGTTGAGCGGGTGGGGCACCCGGGCCGGAGGGTGCGGCACCCGCGGGGGCTCCGCCGGGGCGGCCGGGGCGTGCTCGGCCTGCGCGTGCGGCTGGTTCGGCGGGACCGGCGTGTTCGGCGGGGCCTGCTGGGCCTGCGCGCTGGGCGTGTCAGGCGTGTTCGGCGGGGCCTGCTGGGCCTCCGGTGCCCGTGCGGCCTGCCCGTTCGGCGGACGCAGGACGAAGCTCGTCGGTTCGTCGGCCCCGTGCCGGGCTCCCCCGTTGTTGCTCATGGATCCATGCATATCGCGACAACCGCCGCCCCCTCCACCGTGGGGGACCCCCGGTCACGAACCCGTGACCCGCGGCGCCGCTTATCTCCGCTTCGCCCCGTTGTCCCGCCCCGCGCCGGTATCCCACCTCGCCATGGGACCGCCGGACCGTCCGGGCGCGCCGGCTCATCCGGGGACGAAGGTGTCGACCGCGACGTCGAAGTGCTCCTGGGCCTCCCGCACCTTTCCGACCGGCGCCGACACCCACACGTCGTAGAGCCGCCCGTCCTGCTCCCAGCACAGGTCGTACGTGTGCCGCGGGCCCTCCGCCGTGCTGAACCCGTTCCAGGTGAACTCCCACAGCGCGGCCGGGTGTCCGCGGTGCGTGGCGGCGGTGACCCGGCCGTCGTGGTAGCCGGGGTTGGTCTCCGGTCCCCCGGCGTCCGCGCGGTGCATCGCGGCGAGCGGACCGCCGGTCGCGGGGCCGGCCACCTTGACGCCGAGGCGGAAGGCCGCTCCCGGGGACAGGTAGAAGATCCGTTCGCCCTGCGGTGCGCGGGTGAAGCCGTCCGGCACGGCGACGGAGAAGCCCGCCGGATCCCGCACCAGGTGGTAACCGGAGGGCGCGGTCGGGGTGTTGGCGGCCGGGGAGGCGGACCGGGTCACGGTGACCGTGGGAGCCGGTGTGCGGGACGCCGGGGGCGGCGGCGAGGACGAGGAGGGCGGGACGGCTCCGGTGCTCGCCGACGTCCGCGGGGCCGGAACCTTCGGCGGGTGGCCGCCCGGCCCGTCACGGTCCACCAGCAGCGCGGCCGCCGACACGCCCGCCCCGGCCACTGCGGCCACCAGCAGCGCCGTCACGAGCACGCCCCGTGTGGAGAGCCGGCCGGGAGCCTCGGGCGACTGCCGCGGTGACGTGACCGGCAGCGGCCGGGGCACGTCCCACTGCGTGGGCGTGTGGACGGCGGGCCGCTGCGGGGTGCGGCCCGACTCCAGGAAGGCCCGCAGCATCCGCTCCGCCTCGGCCGCGTCCAGCCGCCGGTCCGGATCACGCTCCAGCAGCCCCCGGATCACCGGGAGGATCGGCGCGGCCTGCGCGGGCGGCCGGATCTCGTCGACGACGACCGCGTGGAGGATGCCGCCCAGCGAGTCGCGCCGGAACGGCGACGCGCCGCTCAGGGCGGTGCACAGCAGCGCACCCAGTGACCACAGGTCGGACGCCGGGCCGGTGCCGGCTCCGGACATCCGCTCGGGCGCGGTGTACTCGGGCGAACCCACGAAGGACCCGGTCTCGGTGAGCGTCGTCGCGCCCGCGACCTGCGCGATCCCGAAGTCGGTGAGGACGACGCGGTCGGTGCCGGCCTCCAGGAGCACGTTCGCCGGCTTGATGTCGCGGTGCAGGACACCGGCGGCGTGCGCCGTCGCCAGCGCACTGAGCAGGGCGACGCCGATCCGGGCGGCCTCGCGGGCGTCGACCGGGCCGCGCTCGGCGATCCGGTCGGCGAGCGAGCCGCCGTCGATCAGCTCCATCACCATGTAGGGGCGTTCGTCCTGCTCGACGACGTCGTGGACGACGATGATGTGCGGGTGGTGCAGCTGGGCGACCGCGCGGGCCTCGCGCAGCGTACGGTCGCGCTGGAGCCGGGCCTCCGCGGGGGACAGCGTCTCGTCGAGCGGGAGTTCCTTGACCGCCACGTGCCGGCCCAGCAGCTGGTCGGTCGCCCGCCATACGACGCCCATGCCGCCGCGCCCGACCCTGGTCTCCAGCCGGTACCGGCCCGCGATCACACGGCAGCCGTCCCCCTCGGTCCCCATGCGCCCCATGATGCCCCATCGGACGCCCGCCCTCCGGGGCGCCGACCAGCCAATTCATCACGACGTGTACGGCCACCGCGCCACGGCCCGCCCCCACGGCCGATCCGGCGCCCCGGCACAGCCCGCCACAGGCCCCGTCCGGCCACCGCGGCGCTGCCCACTTCCAGGGACCCGCCCAGCTCTCGCAGCGCAGCACCCCGCTGCCCCTCCGGCCGCTGCGGCAGGCGCCGAAAGGTCCGTCCGGCCACCGCGGTGCGCCCGCCCTCAGGGCCCCGCCGGACCTCGCAGCGGAGCGTCGCCGACGCCTTTTCCGGCCGCCGTCCGCAGCCCCCTCCGGGGCCGGCCGGCCGTCGCGCGGGTCCGGTCGCCGGTGCCTCCGGCCGGCACGGGCGCCGGTCAGGGTCTGTCCGGGCGCCAGCTCTGCAGCACCGCCGTGAACTGCCGGCGCGTGGTCGGCCAGTCCTCCGCGGGTGAGGAGATGTAGATGGCGTATTCGACGCCGTCACGGGTGATGTACGTCTGCTCGGTGGCGCGGCGCGGCCCGGGGAAGGGCGTGTCCTTGGCCAGCGCGGTCCAGGTGTACTCCCACCGGGAGCCGGGCCGGTCGCGGTAGGTGTTGGCCTCCAGGGTCACCCGCCGGTAGGCGACCAGCCGCTGCAACTGCTGCTCGAGGTCGGCCTGGTGGTCGTGGGGGTCGGCGTAGTCCGGGGAGTCGTCGACGGCTATCCGGATGAAGTGCTCGCCGTCGTCGGGGGTGTAGTCGACCTGGTGGGTGGCCTCGTCGTACACCGTGCGCTTCCAGTCCGCGCCGGGCACGGCGATGCTGAAGCCGTAGGGGTCGCTGCGGCGGACCCAGCCGTCCGGGAGGCGGCTCGCCCCCTGGGTGGCCGAAGCGGTGGGCGTGGGGCCGGGCGGAGGGGACGTGACCGTCCGGTCGCCGCCGCGCCGGCCCTCGTCCCACTTCTGCACGACCACGGCCGTGCCGCCGCCGAACAGCGCGGCGAGGACGACCACGAGGGCCAGCGTGCGCCGACGGCGCCGTCCGGGCAGGGGTGCGGCGTACCGCGGACCGGCCGTGGTGGGTCCGGTTCCGGCCGGACCGGTGACCGGGTACGTGGAACCGCTCGTGCCCGGCGCGGTCGCCGCCGGGAACGCGGGGCCGCCGAGCGCCGTCGGACCGGTCACCCGATACCCGGCGCCGGCCGTGGCCGGACCGGTCGCCGGGTGGTGGGGCGCCGTGGCCGCGGTCCCCGTCACCGGGTGCGTCGCCGTCTCAGCGCGCGGACCGGTGGCCTGCGCGGGCAGGTGGGGCGCTGCGGCGCCGGGCCGCCGTCCCTCCGCGACCTCGGCGAGCATCCGTTCGGCCTCCGCCGCGCCGGGCCGTGCGGCCGGATCCTTGCGCAGCAGGGCGGCGATGACGGGTGCCAGCGGCCCGGCGCCGCGCGGCGCGGCCGGCTCCTCGTCGACGACCGCCTGCATGGTGGTGAGCGGGGAGGTCCGGCGGAACGGCGACAGGCCCTCCACCGCCGTGTACAGCGTGGCGCCGAGCGCCCACAGGTCGGAGGCCGGGCCCGGGTCGTGGCCGCGGACACGCTCGGGGGCCAGGTAGTCGACCGAGCCGACGACCTCGCCGGTGCGCGTGATGGTCGTGTCGCCCTCGATCTGGGCGATGCCGAAGTCGGTGAGCAGGACGCGCCCGTCGTCGGAGAGCAGCACGTTGCCGGGTTTGACGTCGCGGTGCAGCACGCCGGCGGTGTGCGCGGCGCGCAGGGCGCGCAGCACCCACAGGCCGACGCGCGCCGCCTCCCGCGGCTCCAGACTGCCCTGCTCCCGGACGGCGTCGGCCAGGGACCGGCCCTCGACCAGCTCCATCACGATCCAGGGCCGGCCGTCGTGCTCCAGTACGTCGTGGACGGTGACGACGGCGGAGTGGTTGATCCGCGCGGCCGCGCGCGCCTCCGCCCGGGTGCGCGCGAGGAGGACGGCCCGGTCACTGTCGGAGACGTAGAGCGCGGCGGTCAACTCCTTGATGGCGACGGCCCGGTGCAGCACCTCGTCGTGTGCGCGCCACACCCTCCCCATGCCGCCGCTGCCGATGGAGTCGGCGAGGCGATAGCGGCCGCCCGCGAGAAGCAGGCCCTGCATCTGATTCACGTTCCCCCGCAATGCTCTTGACAGGGTCAGACTAGGGACCGGTACCCGCCCGGGGAACCGGCGGGGTGCCACGGAGACAGCACTGTGACGGTTGTCGCTCCGGCGGCCCGGCGGGAACCGGGTCAGCCCGTGAACCGGTAGGTGGTGGAGGCCTGTTCGTACAGACGGGTCACCTCGTCCCGCTGCGACTCGGGGCCGCGGACCTGCACCACGTGGTAGCGCCCGTCGAGCAGGATGGCGACGTTGCGCACGAACAGGTCCCGTCCGCTCGCGTCGGTCCAGGTGAACTGCCCCTCGGCCATGGTCCGTCCGCCCACCTCGATGGTCCGCAGCCCGGACGCGGTGGCCCAGCTGGAGTCGCGGTAGCCCTGCAACTCCCCTTCCTTGTCCCGCTGGTAGACCATGGGATCGCTGCCGAACCGGGCCGCACCGTCCCGGCCGGGCACGACGAGGAGCTCGAAGCCGCCGTGGGAGTACACCACCTGGGCCCGGCCGTTCCTGGGCGTGCGGTTCCACCCGTCGGCGACGGCGACCTGGAAGCCCTCGGGGTCGCGGCGCAGGGTGAACCCGTCCGCGACGCGGGGGTCGGTGGTCTGCGTCTCGGCCGCACCGGCCGACTCCGAGGCTCCGGCGCTCCCGCCGGGTGCCGTCCGGCCGGGCCGCGGGGCGCCGCTCGCGTCGCGGCCCGGGTCCGCCGGCGCCTGGCTCGCCTCGCCGACGGCCCCGGTGCGGTCGCCGCCCGTCGCGCCGCCGTGACCGGCCTTCGGCATGAACAGCGCCGCGTAGGCGACCGCCGCCGCCAGCGCGAGCAGGATGAGCAGGAGCAGGGTGCGGCCGAGGCGGCGCGGCGAGCCGGCCGGCCGTCTGTCGCGCTTGTGCCGCCCGTGGTGCGCGGGCAGCCCGGCGCGCCGCCTGCGCACCAGCTCGCCCCGGCGGCGCACGATCGGCAGCCGGCTGGGGTCCGCGGGCGGGGCGGCGACGACATGTGCGCCGGCCTCCGGCTCGGGCGCGGACCGCACCAGCGAGCGCAGCCAGCCGTTGAGTTCCTCGAAGTCGATGCGCTCCGTGGGGTCCTGGCGCAGCAGCGACTCCACGACCGGCCGGAGCGGGCCGCACTCCTCGGCGAAGGCGGGCGGCTCGGCGCACACCAGCTGCACCAGCTCGGCCGTCGACTCCTCCGGGTAGGGGGCGTGGCCCTGGACCGCGCGGAAGAGCAGGGCGCCGAGCGCCCACAGGTCGGTGGCGGGTCCGATGGGAGCGGCCAGCTGCCAGTTCTCGTGCACGGGCCCGGCCTGTTCCGGCGCCCACCGCTCGGTCACCGGCCCGACGACCGCCATCCGCGCCTGCCGCGCCCGCTCCGCGGCCAGCGCCGTGCCCGGCCCGCGCCGGGCGGGTGCCCCGGCGGGCTGCTCGTCCCACCGGGTCTGCTGGGGCACCCGGGCGCCGGTCGGCGCGCCGTCGCGTTCGGGCACGGCTGGGAAGGCCGCGCCCTCGGTCCCCCGCCCGCCGGCGAATCCGCCGGGTGCGGGAAGGGCGCCCGCGACGGGTCCGGTGCCCGCTTCCGGGCCGCCGCCCGGGCCGGGAAGTGCCGTGCGGGCGCCGGGCCCGCCCGGGGCCGGTACCGCCCCCGCACCGGGTGCGGCGCCACGCCGTGCCGGGCCGTGGATGCCGTGGGGGGCGACTGTCCGGCCCGGGGGTGCCGTGCCGGTGCGGTCGGCGCCGGCTCCGGAGGTGTACGGGGTGCGCTCGGGTCCGCCTGCTTGCGGGTCGTCGCCGCCGGGCAGCGCGGCGCGCGCGCCCTGCTGGGCCTCCTGCACCCGGGCCGCCGCCCGTGCCCCGGCGCGATAGGCGGCTATCGCGCCGGCGCGTGCCGCGCGGACGTCCGCGCCGGTCTCGGGGGAGCGCTGTTCCAGGGCTCCGGCTCCGCCGTACGCCGGGTCCGTCCCGGCCGCCGGTCCGCGGGCCGCGCGTGCCTCGATGGCGGCCCGCCGCGCCGCCTCCGGGTCCACGGCGGACGCGGCGCCCCCGCCGATCGCCCCCGGACCCGGCGCCCGCCCGGACGCCCCGCCGTGGCTGCCGTGGCCGGCGGCGTACCGGGCTGCCCCGGAGGCGTCGGGGGCCGTCCACCAGGGACCGCCGCCGGAACTCCCGCCGTCCGGCCCGCCCGTCCGGCCACCGCCCGCGGCACCGCCGTTCCCGGGCGCACGGCCCGGCCGCCCGGTGTCGCCCGGCCCGCCGAACCCGCCGGACCCGCCGTCCCCGCTGGGGGCCTCGGCGCCGCCGGACCGCACGGGGTCGTCGTCGCCGTCCTGCGGCGGCACGGGGTCGTACCCGCACAGCGCCTCCTCCGCCGCGCCGACCGCGAGGCCGGTCAGCATCACCCGGCCGTCGTCGCACACCAGGACCGTGCGGGCAGTGATGTTGCGGTGCACCCAGCCGTGGGCGTGCAGCACGCGCAGCGCCGTGACGATGTCCGAGGCGACCTCGGCCGCCCGGTACGGCGTCAGCGGCTTCTCGGCCAGCAGCGCAGCGAGCGGCCGCGCGGCGACCAGTTCGCTGACGACCCACAGCGAACCGCCCTCGGCGAACACGTCGAAGACCTGGTCGAGCCGGGGATGGTCGGGGATGCGGGCCGCGGCCTGGGCCGCCTCGACCGCCCGCCGGACGGCCGGGTCGGCCGGGCGCCGGGTGGCCGTCCGGGGCGGGGGCCGCCGGGAGACGCCGTCACGCGCCGTGAAACCGGCGGGCAGCCCGTCCGCGTCGAGCACCTCGGCCTCGACCACCTCCGGCAGGGGCACCTGCCGGACGAGGACTTCCTGTCCGCTGTAGGTGTCGAAGGCCCGGGTCTCGGTCAGTTCGTACTCGTCGGAGGGCGGCAGCGGCAGGCGGTAGCGGTCGGCGAGTACCCGTCCCGCGTAGTCGTCCACGTTGCCTCCCCCGGCCGCCCGGTCGGTCAGTTCCGTTCGCCATGCGTCCCGTTCCGGCTGCGTACGGTCCGCAACCCCTCACGATACGTGCCGGAGGCAACCCGCAATGAGGGGATGACATATCTCGTTTCCCGAACTCGGGAACGAATTCGGGGCCGGGCGCGGCGACCGGTCACGGCGCTCGGCGGCTGGTGCCGCGGCAGGCGACGTTTACCCGTCGAGGAGCGGCGTCCGGTGCGTGCTCTCGGCGTCCCGGCCGGACGCCCTCGTACGGGATGTACTCGGGCTTCCGGCCGGTGCGGCGAGTGCCGGGCGTCGCGACGGGGCGAACATTGCCTGCCGCGGCACTAGGACTTCGGCCTGAAGGTGTTCGCCAGCGTCTGCCAGGTCTTCTGCCGCAGGTCGCTGTCCCAGGTGGCGGCCTTCGCCGTGTACATCAGGGCGTGCCCGAGGTGGTCGTTCACCACGAACCCGCGGTCGATGGTCCGGTACGTCGTCCCGCCGGTGGCGTAGGTGAACTCCCAGTCGGCCGTGTTCCAGCCGCGGTACTGGACCTTCTCGATGCGGATGCGCCGGTACTGGGAGCGCACCATGCCCCGTTCCTGGTTCTTCCAGTCGGCGACCGGGTCGCTCTTGGGCGTGGACGTCCAGGCGACCAGCAGCTTCTGCCCGTCGGGGCCGGTGAAGCGGGCTCCCGCGCTGTCCGTGCCCGCGTACTTCCACCCCGCGGGAAGCCCGATCGAGAAGCCCTGCCCGGCCTTGTACGTCGACGCCACCGGGGCGCCCGCGCCGGAGCCGGACCCGTGGCCGCCGGAACCCGTGCCGCCGTCGGCGTCGCCGGTGGCGCTCGGGCCGGCGCCCGCGCCGCCGGTGGAGCCGCTCGCGGTCGCGGAGCCGGACGGGTCGCCGCTCTGTCGCGTCCCGCCGTTCCCGTCCTCCTTGGTCGACGCGCCCGGGGAGGGACCCGCCGTGCCGGACGTGCCCGCGGCGCTGCCCCGGCCGTCGTTCGGGCCGCCGTCGTCACCGCCGCCCAGCACGAGGGCGAGCACGGTGCCGAGGACGGCGAGCGCCACGATCGCCGCGATGATCACGAGCGTCCGTCGCGGCATCACGTCGGTGAGCGGCGCCTTCGGGGCCGGACGCGGGGGCAGGTCCGGCGGCGGCACCGCGGGCCAGCCGGAACTGGTGCGCCCGGAGCCCGTCCCGGTCCCGTCCGTGGCCGGCTCGCCGGCGTCGGACGACGCGTCGGAGCCGTCCCGCCCGCCGGACGCGGACGGTGACGGGGATTCGGCGGCCCCGGCGCCGGAGTCCGCCGCGGCCGCGGAGCCGGCGTCCGGGGACCCGCGCTCCGCGGACTTGGCACGGTCCGTGTCCGCCGCGCCCGCCGCGCCGCCCGCCACGGCGGCCTTGCGCACGGACCGCAGCGCGCCCCGCAGCCGATCGGCCGCCTCCTCCCCCCGCTTGCCGCCGGTACCCGCGCTCCCCTTGCCCGCACGCTCGTCGGGCTGCGCGGGCAGCGGTACGACCCTGGTGGCGTCCGCGGGCGGCTCGGCGTCCGCCGTCGCGCCGGGCGTGTCGAGGACGGCCTTCAGCAGGGCGCGGGCGCCCGCGTCGTCCAGGCGCTGGGCCGGGTCCTTGGTGAGCAGCCCGTGGATGACGTCCCGCAGCGGGCCGGCGTTCTTCGGCTCCTCCAGGGGCTCGGTCATCACCGCGGTCAGGGTGGCGATCGCCGAGCCCCTGTCGTACGGGGGCGAGCCCTCGACCGCCGCGTACAGCAGGCCGCCGAGGGACCACAGGTCGGCCGCCGGGCCGGGCTTGTGGCCGCGGGCCCGCTCCGGGGAGATGTAGGAGGGCGCCCCGACGAGCATGCCGGTGGACGTGATGGACGGGTCGCCCTCGACCTGGGCGATGCCGAAGTCGGTCAGCACGACCCGGCCGTCCTCGGCGATCAGCACGTTCGACGGCTTCACGTCGCGGTGCAGGATGCCCTGGCGGTGCGCGGAGCGCAGCACGTCGAGGACGGCGAGCCCGACCTCCGCCGCGCGCCTCGGCTCCAGCACGCCGTCCTCGCGGATGACCTCGGCGAGGGACTTGCCCTCGACGAGTTCCATCACGATCCAGGGCCGGTCGTCCTCGTCGACCACGTCGAAGACCGTCACCGCGCTCCTGTTGCGGATCCGGGCGATGGCCTTGGCCTCACGCAGCGTGCGCGTGATCAGGCGGCGCTTCTCCTCCTCGTCGATGTTCGACGGGAACCGCAACTCCTTGACCGCGACCGTGCGGGCCAGCGTCTCGTCCTCGGCCCGCCACACCGTGCCCATGCCGCCCCGGCCGAGCACGTCTCCCAGCCGGTACCGCCCGGCGAGAAGACGCTGCTCGTTCTTGTCCTGACGAGTGTCCTGACGGGATGTCCCCGCCCGCTCCGCCTCCGACATGCGTCCCCTCATGCAACCCGCCCTGACAGAGCCTCCATTGTCCCTCACCCGACAAGTACCCCGCGCCCAGGGGGCCCCTGGCGCGGCGCCTTCGCGAGGGCGAACGACCGCGTCGCCGTGCGGGCATGACGGGCCGTGACAAGTGGAAAGCCAAGGGTGCCGACGCATCGGACACTTCTGGCAAACCGTGCCGCCGGCGACACGCCGGGGGCGGAAATTCCGCCGGCGCGGACTTTTCCGCACCGGCGTGCGCAACGGCGAACGGGTGACAGGAATCCGGAGGAACGGGGCAGCAGGGGAAGCGCGCCTACAGCGGCACGATGTCCGGCGCCCCGAGCCGTGCCGCGTCGGCCGTCAGGTCGTCCGGCTGGCGCTGCGACTCCCGCTCGGCCTCCACCCGCTTCTCGTAGTGCGCGATCTCGCGCTCGATCTGGTCCTCGTCCCAGCCGAGCACCGGCGCCATCAGCTGCGCGACCTCGCGCGCGCTGCGCGTGCCCCGGTCGAAGGTCTCGATCGAGATGCGGGTCCGCCGGGTCAGCACGTCGTCGAGGTGGCGCGCGCCCTCGTACGAGGCGGCGTGGACGACCTCGGCGCGCAGGTAGTCGTCGGCCCCCTGCAGGGGCGCGCCCAGCGAAGGGTCACCGGCTATGAGGTCGAGGACCTCCTGGGCGGCGGACCCGTACCGGTTCAGCAGGTGCTCCACGCGCACGACGTGGAGACCGGCCTCGTCGGCGATCCGGGCCCGCGCGTTCCACATCGCCCGGTAGCCCTCCGCGCCCAGCAGCGGGACGTCCTCGGTGACGCAGTCGGCGACCCGCATGTCGAGTCCGTGCACGGCCTCGTCCACCGCGTCCTTGGCCATCACCCGGTAGGTGGTGTACTTGCCGCCCGCGACCACCACGAGGCCCGGCGCCGGATGCGCGACGGTGTGCTCGCGCGACAGCTTGCTGGTGGCGTCGGACTCGCCCGCGAGCAGGGGCCGCAGCCCGGCGTACACGCCCTCGACGTCAGCGCGGGTGAGCGGCACCGCGAGCACCGAGTTGACGTGCTGCAGCACGTAGTCGATGTCCGCGCTGGACGCGGCCGGGTGCGCCTTGTCGAGGTCCCAGTCGGTGTCGGTGGTGCCGACGATCCAGTGCCGGCCCCAGGGGATGACGAAGAGCACGGACTTCTCGGTGCGCAGGATCAGGCCCGTGCTTGAGTTGATCCGGTCCCGGGGCACGACCAGGTGGATGCCCTTGGAGGCCCGGACGTGGAACTGGCCGCGCTCCCCGACCATCGCCTGGGTGTCGTCGGTCCACACACCGGTGGCGTTGACGACCTGCTTGGCGCGGACCTGGTACTCGACGCCGGCCTCCACGTCCCGGACGGTGGCGCCGACGACGCGCTCGCCCTCACGCAGGAACCCGGTCACCCGGGCCCGGTTCGCGACCTCGGCGCCGTAGGAGGCCGCGGTGCGCACCAGCGTCGTGACAAAGCGTGCGTCGTCGACCTGGGCGTCGTAGTACTGCAGCGCGCCCACCAGCGCGTCCTTCTTGAGGCACGGCGCGACGCGCAGGGCCTGACGGCGGGTCAGGTGCCGGTGCCTGGGCAGGCCGCGACCGTGGCCGCGCGCCATCGACATCAGGTCGTACAGGGCGACGCCGGCACCCGCGTACAACCGCTCCCAGCCGCGGTGCCGGAGGGGGTAGAGAAACGGGACCGGCTTGACCAGGTGCGGAGCGAGGCGCTCCAGCAGCAGGCCGCGCTCCTTCAGTGCCTCCCGGACGAGCGCGAAGTCCAGCATCTCCAGATAGCGCAGTCCGCCGTGGATGAGCTTGCTGGACCTGCTCGACGTGCCCGCCGCCCAGTCGCGCGCCTCGACCAGGCCCGTGGTGAGGCCACGCGTGACGGCGTCCAGCGCTGTACCAGCGCCCACCACGCCCGCACCCACGACCAGCACGTCCAGCTCTCGCTCGGCCATTCCCGCCAGGGACTCGACGCGCTGCGCCGGTCCCAGTGCCGCTGTCCTCACCGCTGCCTCCCGCTGTCGGTCGCGCCGGCCGCGCCCGTCGGGCGTGGCCCCCGTCCCCCACCTCTGCCCAAATTCTGACCTCGTTGCCCTGCTTCAGCCACCAGTCGCCCCCACCTTGTGGACCACCCGGTCCCGGTTCCGCGAGAAACACGCTGGTCAATCCCGCAAAACGGTCATATTTACTCCTAGTCTGACATTGCGCTCGCTCACCCTGTCCACCGGGCTGGCGCATCTGCCCCGCCTCGGTTATTGGGAAGGACGGCCCACGCCATGCCCGCAGACCTCGCCGTCATCGGACTCGGTCCTCTCGGCCTGCCCCTGGCCCAGGCCGCCGTCGCCGCCGGCATCACCACCCTCGGCTACCGGACCGGGCCCGAGTACGGCGCCCTCAGCCCCGCCGAGCTGCGCCGGATGCTCTCCGGGGGCTTCCGGCACGCCACCAACCCCGCAGACCTCGGCCGGGTGCGCACCGCGGTGATCTGCGCGCCGACCCCGCGCGGCGCGGACGGCGGGTTCGACCTCGGCCAGGTCGAGGCGGCCGCCCGCGCCCTGGCGGCGCGCCTGCGCCCGCACACCACCGTGATCCTGGAGTCCCCCGTGCTGCCGGGGACGACGGAGGACTTCCTGCGGCCGCTGCTGGAGGAGGGTTCGGGCCTGCGCGCGGGCCGCGACTTCCACCTCGCCTACTCGCCGAGCCGCGTCGACCCCGGCAGCCGCGACGCCGTCCCGGCCGGCACCCCGAAGGTGATCGGCGGCCTGACCCCGGCCTGCACCGAGTCCGCCGCCGCCTTCTACGGGCGGCTCACCGACAAGGTGGTCCGCGCCCGGGGCCTGCGGGAGGCGGAGACGGTGCAACTGCTGGAGACGAACTACCGGCACGTGAACATCGCCCTGGTCAACGAGATGGCGGTGCTGTGCCACGAACTGGGCGTCGACCTGTGGGACGTCATCCGCTGCGCGGAGACCAAGCCGTTCGGCTTCCACGCCTTCCGCCCCGGGCCCGGCGTGGGCGGCCACAGCGTCCCGCAGGACCTGGCCGGGCGCGCCGGCCGCTCCCTGCGCATGGTGGAGCTGGCCCAGGAGGTCAACGGCAGGATGCCGCGGTACGTCGTCGGACGCGCCGCCACCCTGCTCAACGAGCACGGCAAGTCCGCCCGCGGGGCGCGCGTCCTGCTGCTCGGCGTCACCTACAAACCCGACCTCGCCGACCTGGAGGGCACGCCCGCCCACGAGATCGCGGTCCGGCTGATGGAGCTCGGCGCCTCCGTCAGCTACCACGACCCCCACGTCCCCGCCTGGAGCGTCCTGGAGCGCCCCGTCCCGCGCGCCGACTCCCTGTACGAGGCGGTGGCCGGCGCCGACCTGACGATCCTGGTGCAGCACCACCGCACCTACGATCTGCAGGGCCTGTCGGTGAAGGCGCAGCTGCTGCTCGACACCCGGGGGGCGACGCCGACCGGGGCGGCGCACCGGTTGTGAGGCCCCGGGAACCAAACGCACACACGCCGAGGGCCCGGTCACCCACCACCGTGGGTGACCGGGCCCCTCGTCCGGGCTCGGCGCGGCGTCACCGCCGGTGCTGCGAGTCCCCCACCGTGACCTCGACGCGCTGGAACTCCTTGAGCTCGCTGTAGCCGGTCGTGGCCATGGCGCGGCGCAGGGCGCCGAAGAAGTTCATCGAGCCGTCGGGGATGCGGGAGGGGCCGGTGAGGACCTCCTCGATCGTGCCGACCGTGCCGAGGTCGACCTTCTTGCCGCGCGGAAGCTCGTCGTTGACGGCCTCCATGCCCCAGTGGTGGCCCTTGCCGGGCGCGTCCGTGGCACGAGCCAGCGGGGAGCCCATCATGACGGCGTCGGCGCCGCAGGCGATCGCCTTGGGCAGGTCGCCGGACCAGCCGACGCCGCCGTCCGCGATCACGTGCACGTAGCGGCCACCGGACTCGTCCATGTAGTCGCGGCGCGCGGCGGCCACGTCGGCGACGGCCGTGGCCATCGGCACCTGGATGCCGAGCACGTTGCGCGTGGTGTGCGCGGCGCCGCCGCCGAAGCCCACCAGGACGCCGGCCGCGCCGGTGCGCATCAGGTGCAGGGCGGCGGTGTACGTGGCGCAGCCGCCGACGATCACCGGCACGTCGAGCTCGTAGATGAACTGCTTCAGGTTGAGCGGCTCGTGCGAGGACGAGACGTGCTCGGCCGAGACGGTCGTGCCGCGGATGACGAACAGGTCCACGCCCGCGTCCACCACGGCCTTGGAGAACTGCGCCGTGCGCTGCGGGGACAGCGCGGCCGCGGTGACCACGCCCGCCTCACGCACCTCCTTGATGCGCGCGCCGATCAGCTCCTCCTTGATGGGGGCCGCGTAGATCTCCTGCAGCCGCCGGGTCGCGGACTCGGCGGGCAGCTCGGCGATCTCGTCGAGCAGCGGCTGCGGGTCCTCGTACCGGGTCCACAGGCCCTCGAGGTTCAGTACGCCCAGGCCGCCGAGTTCGCCGATGCGGATCGCGGTGGCCGGGGAGACGACGGAGTCCATGGGGGCGGCCAGGAACGGCAGCTCGAAGCGGTAGGCGTCGATCTGCCAGGCGATCGAGACCTCCTTCGGGTCCCGCGTACGGCGGCTGGGGACGACGGCGATGTCGTCGAAGGCGTACGCCCGGCGGCCGCGCTTGCCGCGCCCGATCTCGATCTCAGTCACGTCTGTGGCCTTTCCCTGATGCGTTTCAGCGTCTTCCAGTATCGCCGACCGGAGCGGCGGGCGGCCTGCGCAGGGGGCGCGGCGCTCCCGGCGCGGACACGGCGAGGGCGGCCCCGGGACTTCCGGGGCCGCCCTCGGGGCACTGGTTTCCGCGCGCGGGCCACCTCGGGTGCCCCACGCGCGGGTCCGTCACCGCCTGCCGCTGTAGTTCGGCGCCTCGACCGTCATCTGGATGTCGTGCGGGTGGCTCTCCTTCAGACCCGCCGAGGTGATCCGCACGAACCGGCCGTTCGCCTGCAGCTGCGGAACCGTCCTGCCGCCGACGTAGAACATCGACTGGCGCAGTCCGCCGACCAGCTGGTGGACGACCGAGGACAGCGGGCCGCGGTAGGGCACCTGGCCCTCGATGCCCTCGGGGATCAGCTGCTCGTCGGAGGCGACCCCCTCCTGGAAGTAGCGGTCCTTGGAGAACGACCTGCGGTCGCCGCGGGACTGCATGGCACCCAGGGAGCCCATGCCGCGGTACGACTTGAACTGCTTGCCGTTGATGAACAGCAGCTCGCCGGGCGACTCCTCGCAGCCCGCCAGCAGCGAGCCCAGCATCACCGTGTCGGCGCCGGCGACCAGGGCCTTGGCGATGTCGCCGGAGTACTGCAGACCGCCGTCGCCGATGACCGGGACACCGGCCTCCTTGGCGGCGAGCGAGGCCTCGTAGATGGCGGTCACCTGGGGGACGCCGATGCCGGCGACCACGCGGGTGGTGCAGATGGAACCGGGGCCGACACCGACCTTGATGCCGTCGGCGCCCGCGTCGACGAGTGCCTGGGCGCCGTCGCGCGTGGCGACGTTGCCGCCGATGACGTCGACGCCGGTGGAGTTCGACTTGATCTTGGCGATCATGTCGCCGACCAGGCGGGAGTGGCCGTGCGCGGTGTCGACGACGATGAAGTCGACACCCGCCTCGATCAGCGCCTGGGCGCGCTCGAAGGCGTCACCGGCCACGCCGACCGCCGCGCCGACGAGGAGACGGCCCTCGGCGTCCTTGGCGGCGTGCGGGTACTTCTCCGCCTTGACGAAGTCCTTGACCGTGATCAGGCCCTTGAGGACGCCCTCGTCGTCGACCAGCGGAAGCTTCTCGATCTTGTGCCGGCGCAGCAGCTCCATGGCGTCCTGCCCGGAGATGCCGACCTTGCCGGTGACCAGCGGCATCGGCGTCATGACCTCGCGCACCTGACGGCTGCGGTCCGTCTCGAAGGCCATGTCGCGGTTGGTGACGATGCCGAGGAGCTTCTTGCCGCCGTCGGTGACCGGAACGCCGCTGATGCGGAACTTGGCGCACAGCGCGTCGGCCTCGGCGAGGGTGGCGTCCGGGTGGATCGTGATGGGGTCGGTGACCATGCCCGACTCGGACCGCTTCACCAGGTCGACCTGGTTGGCCTGGTCCTCGATGGACAGGTTCCGGTGCAGCACGCCGACACCGCCCTGGCGGGCCATCGCGATCGCCATGCGGGACTCGGTCACCTTGTCCATGGCGGCGGACAGCAGCGGGATGTTGACCCGCACGTTCTTCGAGACGTACGAGGCGGTGTCGATCTCGTCGGGTGCCATGTCCGACGGGCCCGGCAGCAGCAGCACGTCGTCGTAGGTCAGCCCGAGTGTCGCGAATTTCTCGGGCACTCCGTCGACGTTGGCAGTCATGACACCTTCCCCAAATGGCCTTGATCGGTGCGGATGTCCATGCTAACGGGAAGCGAGCCTGGCTCATTCCACGGTTCCGGAGGACGCCCGGCTTCGTGTGTTCGTACGGAAAGGGGCGGGCGCCTGTTCAGACGCAACCCACCCGCGGGTGCCGTGGAGGCCGTTGCCGCCGCGGCTACTGTTCCGCGAGCGCCCGGAGGCGGCTCAGCGCCCTGTGCTGGGCAACCCGCACGGCCCCCGGTGACATTCCCAACATCTGGCCCGTCTCCTCCGCGGTCAGCCCTACGGCGATGCGCAGCAGGAGCAGCTCGCGCTGGTTCTCGGGCAGGTTGGCCAGCAGTTTCTTGGCCCACTCGGCGTCGCTGCTGAGCAGGGCGCGCTCCTCCGGGCCGAGGGAGTCGTCGGGGCGCTCGGGCATCTCGTCCGACGGGACGGCCGTCGAACCGGGATGCCGCATGGCCGCCCGCTGCAGGTCGGCGACCTTGTGGGCGGCGATGGCGAAGACGAAGGCCTCGAAGGGGCGGCCGGTGTCCCGGTAGCGCGGCAGGGCGAGCAGGACCGCGACGCAGACCTCCTGGGCGAGGTCCTCGACGAAGTGACGTGCGTCGCCCGGCAGCCGCGTCAGACGGCTGCGGCAGTAGCGCAGCGCCAGCGGGTGGACGCGGGCGAGCAGATCGTGCGTGGCCTGCTCGTCCCCGTCGACGGCGCGGTGGACGAGTGCTCCGATCGCCCCCTGGGCACGTGCCGCCTCGTCCTCGCGCATCGGTCCATGGTGCCTTGGCGTCGTTCCCTCCGTGGCACCGCCTCCGTGGTTGTGCACCGAAGCGTTATGAGCAGGTGCGCCGGAACTCATCCTGTGCGCCCTCCCCTTCCGCTCGACCGACTCGTCCCTGAGGAACTCCACACCTCAAGGATGCGGCATCCGCGACGAAACGAGCAGCGGGCGCCCGTCGGGCGGCCGTGTCCGGGCGCGGACTGTGAGATGACGCGGCGGCGGTGGGCGGGGGTGCCGCCGTGCGGACGGCGGCGGCGCTCACCGGCGGACCGGCGGTGTCGCACGCCGTCCGACCAGCGTCGACGCGCACCCTGCGACCGGCGGCGGTGCCCACGGCACCGGCACGGTCGTCCACGAGGTCGCGCGGTCCGGAGTGCCTACGCCGGGCGGCCCCGCCCGCCCCGGTGCAGCGGTCGGCACACGCCGTGCGGACGTCGGCGAGCTCACAGACTCGGGGTGTCCGGGACCCTCCCCCATGCTCGGCCGGCGGCGCGTGGGGGGTGCCGTGACGTAGTGGCCCGCCCGGGCCGGAAACCTCTCGCCGCCGGGATGCCGCCCGGTCCGTCGTCTGCCGCACCGGTGAACGTCCTCGGAACGTCCCGGTCCCTAGCGGACCAGCCCCCACCGGAAGCCGAGCGCGACCGCGTGGGCGCGGTCGGAGGCGCCGAGCTTCTTGAACAAACGCCGGGCGTGCGTCTTGACCGTGTCCTCGGAGAGGAACAGCTCGCGCCCGATCTCCGCGTTGGAGCGACCGTGGCTCATGCCTTCCAGCACCTGGATCTCACGCGCGGTGAGCGTGGGCGCGGCACCCATCTCGGCGGAGCGCAGCCGGCGCGGGGCGAGTCGCCAGGTCGGGTCGGCCAGCGCCTGCGTCACCGTGGCCCGCAGCTCCGCGCGGGAGGCGTCCTTGTGCAGGTAGCCGCGGGCGCCGGCGGCGACGGCGAGCGCCACACCGTCGAGGTCCTCGGCGACGGTCAGCATGATGATGCGCGCGCCCGGGTCGGCCGACAGCAGACGCCGGACCGTCTCGACGCCGCCCAGACCGGGCATGCGCACGTCCATGAGAATGAGGTCCGATCGGTCGGCGCCCCAGCGGCGGAGGACTTCCTCGCCGTTGGCCGCCGTCGTCACACGCTCGACGCCGGGCACGGTCGCCACCGCGCGGCGGAGCGCCTCTCGGGCAAGCGGGGAGTCGTCGCAGACGAGGACGGATGTCATGGCCGTCCTCCGCAGCTGATGCGCGTCACCTTGAGCCTCCAGGCTGGTACGAATCGTCACCTGTGCGGTCGACCGTCTCGGACGTCCGCCCGAGCGCTTGTGTTCTCAAGCGCCTCCGCACTCTCAACGACGGTCACCCGAAAGAGTTACGGGGCTGTCTGCCATCTTCGGCACTCTACGTGAGGAGGCGGACACAGCGGAGTTATGCCGCCGCACTCTCAACTTTTCATCACAACCGTGCCCCGTTCAGCCCCTTTTCTTCCCGTTAGTCGGTGTCTGGAGCTAGATTCGCAATGAGTCATATTTTCATCTCCTTAGATCGGAGATGGACGGTCGCCGGCACCGTATCCGCCACGAACGGCTACAAGGGGTCACGAAATGGCAGATTTCTCCCGCCTTCCCGGACCGAACGCGGATCTGTGGGACTGGCAGTTGCTGGCTGCCTGCCGCGGCGTGGACAGCTCGCTCTTCTTCCATCCGGAAGGCGAGCGCGGGGCGGCTCGGAGCGCTCGAGAGAACTCGGCCAAGGAGGTCTGCATGAGGTGCCCGGTCCGCGCGGAGTGCGCGGCACACGCCCTGGCGGTGCGCGAACCGTACGGAGTGTGGGGCGGACTGACCGAGGACGAGCGCGAGGAGCTCATGGGGCGGGCCCGCAACCGGCTGGTGACGACGTCACCGACCGGCGCGGACGCCGCATCGAACAGCAGTTGAAGGAACGTTTCTTCTCACCAGGGCACGCGGGGGCGTGCCCTAGTCCGCCGGCCCCTACCGGCGCCTGGCGGTGACCGTGACCCGACCGCCCGCGACGGGGGCGGGTGACCTCCGTGGCGAAACGGGACCTCGTCGACCTTGGGCGCCGCCCTCCGTGACCTCGGCGCGCCCCGGCCGCTCGGGCTCCGTCCGTGCCGTTCGATGCCGACGCGTGCCGCCTGCCGCCTGCCGCTCGTGACGAGGGGTGCGCTGCGGCGCCGTGAGCCGCTGTGACGAGGTGTCCGCCGTGAAGCGGCGCCGCTTGTGCCGTGCTTGTGACCTTGTGCCGCTGACTCCGCGCCGCCCTGACCGCCCACCGCCCGCCGTGCCATCTGCCGCCATGACCACCTGCGCGCGCCGTGACCCTGCGTGCCTGTGCGTACCGGGAGGGCCGCCGTACCGGCAACGCCCACCGCGACCCCGTGCCCGCCGTGACCGCCTGCACCCACCGCCTCCGCGCCCACCGGCCGCGACCCCGCGTGCCCGCCGTGACCGCCCCCAGCCACCGGCCGGTCCCGCCGGGGCGGGCCGCCGGCACCGTCACCGGCGGCCGCCGGCACCGTCACCGCCGCGCACCGGCCGCGGGCACGGTCACCGGCGGGCCGCGCGCCCCAGTTCGTCGAGGGTCGCCGCCACCGCCGGCACCTGGGCCAGGTCGGGCAGCGTCAGCGCGACGATCTCCCGCCGTACCGCCGGTTCCAGAGTGACCGTGCGGGCGTGCCGGGGCCGTACGGACTCGATCGCGAGCTGGGGCAGCACGGCGACACCGAGACCGGCACCGACCAGGCCGACCACCGCCGGATAGTCGTCGGTCGCGAAGTCGATGCGGGGCGTGAAGCCGGCGCTCTCGGCGGCCTCGACCAGCTGGCCGCGGCAGCGCGGGCAACCCGCGATCCACGCCTCCCCGGCGAGTTCGCCGAGGGAGACGGACGCGGCGCCGGCCAACCGGTGCCGTTCGGGCACGAGCGCCACCAGCCGGTCGCTCAGCAGCGGCCGCACGACCAGGTCGTCCCACTCCTCCGGGCCCCCGGACCCCTCGTAGCGGAAGGCGAGCGCGATGTCGCAGTCGCCCTCGCGCAGCATCTCCACGGACCTGGGCGGCTCGGCCTCCTCCAGGAAGACGCGGGTGCCGGGATGCGCGGCGCGCAGCGCGGCGAGCGCGGCGGGCACGAGCGTGGAGCTGCCGCTGGGAAAGGAGACCAGCCGGACCCGTCCCGCGCGCAGGCCCGCGATCGCGGCGACCTCCTCCTCGGCGGCGGTGAGTCCGGCGAGTATGCCGCCCGCGTGCCGGACGAGCGCCTCGCCGGCCTGCGTCAGACGCATCTCCCGGCCGCTGCGGACGAGCAAGGGCGTGCCGACGGACGCCTCCAGGGCCTTCATCTGCTGACTGACGGCGGGCTGCGTGCAGCCCAGTTGACGTCCGGCGGCGGAGAAGGAGCCGGTGGTGGCCACGGCACGCAGCACGCGGAGATGACGAACCTCGATCACCCTTCGAGCATAAGTGACCCTTGGGCAGCAAAGCCGATAACGCGTTCGACACTTTGGTCACCGCTCGCCTACCGTTCGGCCATGAAGCTTCTGTCTGTGAACCTGGGCCGCCCGCGGGCCGTGCCGTACACGGACCAGGCCGAGGGCCTGACCGGTATCGACAAGCAGCCGGCGGACGGGCCGGTACGGGTGGCGGCGCCCGGCCCGAAGGGCGTCGGCGCGAGCGGGCTGACCGGGGACGTGGTCTGCGACACGCGCCACCACGGCGGGGACGACCAGGCCGTGTACGCGATGGCGCGCGAGGACATGGACGAATGGGAGCGGGAACTCCTGCGGACCCTGCCGAACGGGTCGTTCGGCGAGAACCTCACCACCACGGGCCTCGACGTCTCGGGCGCGCGCATCGGTGAGCGGTGGCGCGTCGGCTCCGCCGTGGTCCTGGAGGTCACCAGCGGGCGCATCCCCTGCCGGACGTTCCAGGGGCACCTGGGTGAGAAGGGCTGGGTGAAGCGGTTCACGCTGAGGGGGGCACCGGGGGCGTATCTGCGGGTGGTCGAGCCCGGGGAGATCCAGGCGGGCGATCCGATCGAGGTCGTGCACCGGCCCGACCACGACGTCACCGTCGCCCTGCAGTTCCGGGCCGTCACCACCGACCGGGCGCTGCTGCCGCGGCTGCTGGCGGCGGGTACGGCACTGCACCCGGAATCGCTGGCGGCGGCGCGCAAGTACGCTGCGGCGCACGGCCACTGAGCGCCCGTCAGGGTCCGGGCCGGCGCCGGCCGGCCATCGGGCCCCGGTCCTCCGCGACCCGCGCGGGCGCACGGTGGCCGGCCGCACGTCGCGGACCTTCCCGCACGCCGTCCTCACCGAACGGCAGGGCGTGTGCAGGCTACGGGAGCACCGCCCGCGGACCACTAACCTCTCACCATGACAACGGCTCTGATCACAGGATCCACCGCGGGCATCGGCGCCGCGTTCGCGCGTCGGCTGGCAGCCGACGGGCACAACCTCGTCCTGGTGGCGCGCGACACCAAGCGCCTCACGGAGCAGGCGACCGAGCTGCACGACCGGCACGGCATCGAGGCCGAGGTGCTGACCGCCGACCTGGCGACCGACGACGGCATCGAGGCGGTGGCCGCCCGGCTGGGCAACCGCACGAACCCGGTCGACCTGTTGATCAACAACGCGGGCTTCGGGAACACGGGCCGGTTCCTGGACGTCTCCATGGCCGACGAGCTGCGGATGCTCAAGGTGCACTGCGAGGCGGTGCTGCGCCTGACGGCGGCGGCGACGGAGGGCATGCGGGACCGGGGCCGGGGCGCGGTCGTCAACGTCGCGTCGGTCGCGGCCTTCGTGCCGCGCGGCACCTACGGGGCGTCGAAGGCATGGGTCGTGCAGTTCACGCAGGGCGCGGCACGCGACCTGGCGGGCAGCGGCGTACGGCTGATGGCGCTGTGCCCGGGCTTCGTCCGCACGGAGTTCCACGAGCGGGCCGGCATGGGCACCGACAACATCCCGAACTGGATGTGGCTGGACGCCGACAAACTCGTCGCGGCCGCCCTGGCGGACCTGGCCCGCGGCAGGACCCTGTCCATCCCGGACCCCCGGTACAAGGCGCTGATGGGCCTGGTGAAGGTGACGCCCCGGTCGCTGCTGGGCGGAATCACATCGAGGACGGGCCGCAAGTACGGCCCGCAGTGACGGCGGCAGGGACCGCGGTGACGGCCGTCCCGCGGCGGATCCGCTGCGACTGACGCCCGGAACCGAGCCGTACCGGGCCTGGGGTCCGACGGACAGGGGCGGCCGGTTGCCGACCGCCCCTGCTTGCTCACCTCAGCCGCGCGCGGCCATCCGCACGAACGCGGCCCACTCATCGGCGCCGACGGAGAGGAACGCCTCCCCCGGCCGCTTGGAGTCACGGACGAGCACGGCCGTACCAGCGCCCGCAACCTCGACGCACTGGCCGCCGCTGCCTGAGCTGTAGCTGCTCTTCGTCCAGGCGACCTCTATGCAGTCTCCGCCACTGCCGGAGCTGTAACTGCTCTTGAACCAGCTCAGCTCGCCAGCGGCAGGCTCGGGGCTGCTTGCCTTCATAGCTCTCCCAACAGCTTCTCGACGAAGGCCAGCGACTCCCTGGGAGTCAGCGCCTGCGCTCGGAGAACGCCATACGTCGATGCCAAAGGACTGACCTTCTTGGGCGTGGTGTACAGGATGCTTGCCTCCTGCACCTCCATGTAGCCAATCCTGCGCTCGCCTTCCAGATTGATCAACGTCAATGCGCCGCCGAGCCCTGCATGTTCGTCGCGGTCGGTAGGCATGACCTGCAACTCCACGTTTCGTTCGTGCCCGACGAGCAGCAGTTGCTCCAGTTGGCCACGCAGCACTTGGCGACCGCCGACAGGGCGCCTGAGTACCTGCTCCTCGACGACGAAGCTCAGAAGCGGGGTAGGTCGCCGGGAGAACAGTTTCTGCCGCTCCAGTCGTGCGGCCACTCGCTGCTCGATGACTTCAGGGTCCAGCAACGGGCGCCACATGGTGAAGACCGCACGCGCGTAATCCTGCGTCTGCAACAGACCCTTGACCACGTGATTGTCGTAGGCGTGCAGCTCAGCAGCCTGGGCCTCCATCTCCGCGTACCGCCGGAAGAACGACGGATACCGAGCCTTCGCCACCTCCTCCTTCATCGCCACCAGCACACCCCGCGCCCCCAGCACCCTGTCCACCGTGTCGATCAGCTCAGGCTTGGGAATCCGCCGCCCCTGCTCCACCGCCGCGATCTGCGCCTCGCCGTACCCGACCCGCTCCCCCAACTGCGCCTGAGTGAGCCCGCCGTGCTCCCGCAGCAGCTTGATCTGACGCCCGAAGCACCGCAGGAACTCCCCGCCGGCCTCCCCCTCCGCACCCGCGCCCGAGTCCGCCCCCGACTCCACACGACCCTCCTCACCCACCGCTCACTGTCCGTGATCGCAGAGTAGGAGTCGCGTACGTCAACCGATCGCAAAGTCGGGCAGGTTGACTCATGTGAGTGAACGCTGACCAGCGAAAGCTTTCTTCACTCGACGCGTTCATCCGCACACTCTCGGTGCGGTACGGTCACCCCGACAGCGCACAGCACATGACTCGGCCCCCGCAACGGCGGCAACCGTTCGCGAGGGCCTGAACCACCAGTGGACAGGACTCCACCGTGATTTACCGGCACTGTATCGCGCCCCCGCGCGCCTACACCCAGTTCTCGCACGACATCATCCGGCACCCCCGCCTCTCCTCGGACGCGGTCCGCCTGCTGACCTGGCAGCTCTCCCTCCCCCAGGGCACAAGGGAATCCCTCTCCCGAACCGCCGAACGGGCCAACATCGGCGCCTGTGCCTTCACCCGAGCCAAGCGCCAGCTCAAGGACGAAGGATTCGTGCATGAGCGGCGCGTCCAGGGCCCCGGCGGCCACTGGGTCACCCAACAGCTCGTCTCCAACGTGCCGTTGAGCGCCGCCGAAGCCGCCAAGATCCTGGGGCAGGTCCCCGTATCCCCGTCATCGACGCAGCTCGCACCGAGTCCCCGTAATCCGGCCGTCGGCGCTCCGGCTCCTCCGCTCACCGACGGTCATCCAAAGAAAGACCCCGGGGAAAACACCTCCCACCGTCCCGCCGAGCCGAGCACCACCGTTACCGAGCCTCCCGAGGCCGCCCGCGCTTTCGTCGCCGCCCTCCCCCACCTCTCCCCGGACCTCCGCCGCATCCCCCGAGGCATGCACGACGAGCTGGCCCGGCTCGTATCCGGATGGCTCACGGCCGGGCACACCCCCGCCGGCATCCGCACCCACATCCTGAGCGGCCTCCCCGACGACGGCCCTCCGGTCCACCGCCCCGGCGGTCTCCTGCGCTACCTGCTCCGGGACGTGCCACCCGTGCCCACCCCGAGCGACGCACCGACCGCCGCAGCCACGGAACCCACAGAATCCCGTCTGTCCAGCCGACTCGCCACCCTCCGGGAGTGCGAGGGCGACCACGTACAGGCGTCCCTCTTCCGCCCGGTCGGCGACGAGACACTGTGCCGCCACTGCCTCAACTCGATGCCGCGGAAGGCAAGTCGGCACACGCCGGGCCCGTGGCAGGATGCGCGCCATGGGAGCGAGAGGCGACAGTGACGTGGCGTACGTCGTCGGCCTGTGCAATCGGATTCTGCCGTCTTCGTCTCTGAAGGCCGTCGAGCGCGTTCCGGGCCACGTCCGCGACCTGCTGCGGATAGAGGTGTACGAGGTGACGGACGACAACAGGGTGCGCCGGCTGACCGCGTGAGGGAAGCCGCCCCGGTGGAGCGGTGCGACCGGCCCCTTCCCCGACAAGCCCGACACCCTCGCCCGCCACCCCGTTGATCGCAGCGACGAGGCCGCTTCACCAAGGCAGGGGGTCAGGACGGCGGTTCCACCACCAGCCGCTTCCCGGAGCGATGCCCTTCGTACGGGCCAACTCCCTGCACGGTTGGTCGGTGTCCTCGGCCGTCAGCTGAGCGGAAAGCGCGTCGAGAGACCAAGGGCGGCGGACTCGACATCGACCAGACCATCATCAACAAGTAGGCAGAGCATGACTGACCTGGAACTTCTGACAGCCTTTCCGGCTACCGGTGAAGCGGGGCTGGTACTCAACGACTGGGAGCGGACCGAAGCAGCGCTTGGCGTCACCTTCCCCTCTGCCTTCATGCGCTTCCTGGACGTCTTCGGAGGTGCGAAGTTCGACGACTTCCTTCGCGTCTACCGAGCGGGCGCCGACAACCTGAACGCCGATCTCCTGACCCGAACCGAGCAGGCCAGGAAGATCGTGGCCACCACCCGGCCCCATATCCAGAAGTTGCTGGCAGAACGCGGAACGGGCACGTCCGAGCTGATCTGCTGGGGCGGCACGGACAACGCTGACATGTGCTTCCTGATCCCTCACGAGGACTACCGCAAGTGGGCTGTCCTATCGGTCATCGGCCGGGGGAGCGAGTACGACCTCCTCGAAGGTCCGGTGGAGAGCTACCTGTTGCGCATCCTTCGGCGAGACATCCTGAGCGATGTTTTCCCGGACGACTTCCCGGACGAAGTACCCTCCTACGAACGCCACCCGCATATCTGAGCCACCGGGAAACACGGGCACGACCTGACAGGAGCGAGCGGCACCGGACCCAGCGCCGAGGCGGGGCGTCCCGGAGGCCGGACGCGCACAAGTGCCGGGCCTCCGGCTCGGCGGGGCATCGGTTCTCCGGGACACATCGCCGGCCACGCCCAGGCCCCCAGAACAGCCTTTGCTCCCCCTTTGCAGTGATCGAACTCGCGCTCGACACCGCCGAGTTAGAGTCGAACGGTCCGGGCGGCCGACGGAGGGGGCGGAGACCAAGTCATGGGCGACGAGGGCGAGATACTCGACATCAAGATCGCCGACATCAAGCGGACAGCACCGCATTTCAGCCACGAGAGCGTTGCGCTCGCACAGGCGCTGACCAAGCTGAAGACCGGTCTGTCGGCGGCCGGGGCACCCTGGGGTGACGACGAGCAGGGCACCAAGTTCCACGAGACGTACGGTCCCCTGGTCACACGAATTGAGAAGTCCGCCCAGATCCTGGCCGCCGGACTGGCCAGTATCCACACGGCGATGGTCGACATGGCCGACGGCCACATCGACAACGAAGAACTGATCCGATCGATGTTCGGCCGGATCGACGTCCCTCACGACACCGAGGGCCACGGCAAGTGAGCGTCGCCGACAAGGCCCGCAAGGTCGTCCAGGACCTGACGGGCATGTGGTGGCCTGCGGCCGACATCGACGGGCTGAGGGACGCGGCGAAGGCGTGGCGTGACTTCGCCGACGACGTCGAGGACGTCACCGCCGCCGCCAACAGGGCCGCCCGCTCCCTGATCGAGCACAACAAGGGCGAGGCCATCTCCGCCTTCGACGACCCCTTCTGGCGCCGCTACTACCACGACAAGCACGGCTGGCTGAAGGACCTGTCCGACGGCGCCCGCGACATGGCCAAGGCCCTGGACGCGTACGCCGACGCCGTACACGCCGCGAAGAAGAAGCTCGAACACGAACTGGAGATCGTCGGCGCCACCCTGGTGGGCGGTACCCTGCTGGCCGTCTTCACCGCGGGTCTCTCCGAGGGGGCGGCCGTCGCGGCCGCGGCGACCGTCGCAGAACTAGCAGCCGGGCTGGGCGTCACGGTCACGGCCGAGGTCGCCGCCATCGCAGGCACCACGCTGGCCACCGCGGCCCTCGCGGGCATCGAGTCCGTCACCGTCGACCTCGCCGTCGCCCAGCCCCTGTCCATCGCCCTGGGGGAGCAGAAGGGTCTCAGCCTCGACGAGGCCCGCGAGGCCGCCGTCTACGGCGCGCTCCTGGGCGGTGGCTTCGGCGGTGGGGGCGCTGCCGTCAGGGCCGCCGGCAGGGCAGGCGGCTGGAGCGAACTCCTGGGCGGGGTCCGGCTGCCCGGCCTGTCCCCCGAGTTCGCCCTGCCGGGCGGCGTGACGGCCTCTGCGGACGACCTCGGCCTGCTCATGAAGGGCGACGGGGAGCCGAACGCGTGGCCGCGCAGCAAACGCAAGGGCGCGGTCAAGCCGAAGTACCGGGCGGACCTGGCGGGAGACGAGGGCAAGGGGACTGGCAGATCGCACTCCCACACCCTGGAGAAGCACGTAGAGAAGACCGACCGGGAGCTCCGGGCCCGCCTGCGTGCCGAGAAGAGGATCACCGGCAGTTCCAGCTTCGTCAGCCCCGAGGCAGCACAGGACCTGACGGACCGGGCGATCGTTCAACGTCAGCACGACGTCAGGCGGTGGCTCGAGAACACCAGAAAGCCGGAGCTTACGTTCAGGGTCGACTTCGGGGACGAGGTCACCGGCCGGAGTCTGTCCCGGGAGGATTTCATCAGGGGAACCGGCCCGCACAACGTGCACAAGGTCTTCCTGCTGCTGCGCCGCGACCCCGACTTGCCGAGCGGGTACCGTATCCACACCTCTTATCCCACCTCGTGAGCGCAAGGAACACGCTGTGACCCACCACTACCCGGAAGGGTTCCTGGACAGAGACGAGCGGTTCCCCGCGCTGCACGAAATGCTCGATTCCTATGCCTTCTCAGGAAACTCGTTCACGGACACCCCCGATGAGCCTGGCGTAGCACTCAAAGCGTATGTGCGACAAGCCATGCGTACACCAGGAACCCTGGACGCGGTCATCGCGGAGATCGACGACCTGTTGCAGATCGGACTGTTCAACGACGAGATCGCCGACGACGTGGACCTCCTGCCCCACGTCGAGCCCCCGGCCGGGCGCAGCGTGGAGCAGTGCCTCGTGACCATCCGCTCGCACCTGGAACAGATCAGGACCTCCGGCGTATTCGAACAAACACAGCTTCCACAGACCGACTGGGAATGGAGGAAGCGGTTCCCGGAGGTCTCCTCTCTGCTGGGCGGCTACTTCCACCAGGAATACCCAAGGTTCTACGGGTCCCACCGAGAGGCTCTTGACGACTATCTCGACGGAAACCCCAAAGAATATCTCACCAAAGCCACCAAAGAACTCTCCGCCTTTCTTTCATGTGTCTCGTCGGACAAGGAACTTGAACGTGCCGCGGAGATCCTCGGCCTCATGGTCTACCCCCCCGACGGCGTCTCACTGCGCCAGTGGCTCACCGACATCCAGGGCATCATCACGCACCGCCTGCACTGAGGCACGGCCTCACAGGGGGCGAGCGACACCTGACGGGCGGCTCCGGCCAGTGCCCGACAAGCCCGACACCCTCGCCCACCACCCCCACGGAGCACGGTCGTGGGGGCGTCGCGCCTGGTCAGCGGGGCTGCGGCGCGGGATCTTCAATGCATGACCACTTCCCCCGGCCGGATTCGACGGGCCACGCTCCCGGTTCCGCTCCCCGAGCAGACGGTGTTCTCCTTCCGTTTCACCTCCTCACCGCGCGGTGCCCGGCTCGCCCGAAGACTCGCCTCCTGCCAGATGGACGCGTGGGGCCGGCGTTACGGCACCCCCGTGCAGGACGCGGTGGAACTGATCGTCGCCGAGCTGGCCGCGAACGCCGTCACGCACGGACGGGTACCGGGCCGGGACGCGGAACTGCGGCTGTGCAGGCAAGACGGGGACGGCCTGGTCCGCATCGAGGTGAGCGACACCTGCGGTGAGCGGCTGCCCGTGGTGCGGGGCGCCGGGAGCGAGGAGGACGGCGGGCGGGGGCTCGTCCTGGTCGGCGCACTGGCCAAGGAGTGGGGTGTGACGGGCCGCCCTGGCGCTCCCGGCAAGACAGTGTGGGCCGTCGTAGGCACCGGGGTCCCGTTGGCATCGCGGGAACGTCAGTAGTGGTACCTGGCCTTGATGATCACGACTTCCTTCTCGGTGGCCCGGTAGACGAGTCGATGCTCGTCGTCGATCCGGCGCGACCAGTAGCCGGACAGGTCACCCTTCAGCGGTTCCGGTTTGCCGATGCCGGTGAAGGGGTCGCGCTGGATCTCGCCGATGAGGCGGACAAGCTTTCGGAACAGCTTCTTGTCGGCGTCCTGCCAGTACAGGAGGTCCTCCCACCCGGTGGGACGAAACCGTACGTCCCTCACTCCCCGTCCTCCGCGAGGGCCTGGAGTTCCTCCATGCTCTTGGTGATCACCGGAGTGTCGGCAGCCTTGTCGGCGGCGACAGCTGCCATGAGGTGGGCGGCGTTGGCCGGTGAACGCAGCAGGTAGACGGTCTCCTGCCAGGAGCGGAAGTCGTCGGCGGACATCAGTATGGCGTTGCCGCCCCTGGAGGTGATCTCGACGGGCTCATGGTCGTCGTTGACCTGCTGGATCAACGGGAAAAGCCTGGCTCGGGCCTCGCTGGCGGTGATGGACATGGCCCGCTCCCTCCGGTTCGGCAGACTGGTACGGAAGAGCCGCACCCATCGCATGGTACAGGGATGCGGTACCAGTCGCAGCCGATCACTTTCCCCGGGCCGTGTCGTCGGATATGTTCCGGCGGATGACGAAGCGTGGGGTGTTGCTCTTCCTCTTCCTGGTGCCGTCGGCGGTGGGCCTGGTCGTCCTGGGCAAGGGGGTCGCCGTGCCCGAGAAGCCGGAGTGTCCCGGGATCGTGGTGGGCCAGGACGGCGAGGAGCACGGCGGGCCGCGCATGAGCCGGGACACGACGTGCCACGTGTACAACATCGTCACCGGGGACTCGTCGGGCACGCGCACCGTGCGCCAGCAGCAGGTCGCGCAGAACGAGCAGCGCAGGCAGTACTACCTGCTCGGCAGCGCCTTGACCGTGTACGGGCTGCTGGGGGTCGGTGTGGTGGTCTCCGGGTTCGGGCCGTGGCGGCGCGGCACCAGCGGCGAGGGCGCCGAGGCCGTCCGGGACACCGCAACGCGCTGAACCCGGGGACGCGCCGAGGCCCGGCCCCCCGAAGAAAGGAAAGGGGACCGGGCCTCGGTGCGGCTTGCCGGGTGTGTCAGTGGGCGTGGCCGTGGCCCGCGGCGGCCGGCTCCTCCTCTTCCTTCTTCTCGACGACCAGGGTCTCGGTCGTGAGGAGGAGGGAGGCGATGGAGGCGGCGTTCTCCAGGGCGGAGCGGGTGACCTTCACCGGGTCGATGACGCCGGCCTTGACCAGGTCGCCGTATTCGCCGGTGGCGGCGTTGTAGCCCTGGCCCTTCTCCAGCTCCCTGACCTTGGAGACGATGACGTAGCCCTCGAGGCCCGCGTTCTCCGCGATCCAGCGCAGCGGCTCGACGACGGCCTTGCGGACGACCGAGACACCGGTGGCCTCGTCACCGCTCTTGTCGAGGTTGCCCTCGAGGACCTTGGAGGCGTGGACGAGCGCGGAGCCACCACCGGAGACGATGCCCTCCTCGACCGCGGCGCGGGTCGCGGAGATGGCGTCCTCCAGACGGTGCTTCTTCTCCTTCAGCTCCACCTCGGTTGCGGCGCCGACCTTGATCACGCACACGCCGCCGGCCAGCTTGGCGAGGCGCTCCTGGAGCTTCTCGCGGTCCCAGTCGGAGTCGGTGGACTCGATCTCGGCCTTGATCTGCGCGATGCGGGCCTGGACGTCCTCAGGCTTGCCGGCGCCGTCGACGATCGTGGTGTCGTCCTTGGTGACGGTGACGCGGCGGGCGGAGCCGAGCACCTCCAGGCCGACCTGGTCGAGCTTGAGGCCGACCTCCTCGGCGACGACCGTGCCGCCGGTCAGAACCGCGATGTCCTGCAGCATCGCCTTGCGGCGGTCGCCGAAGCCCGGGGCCTTGACGGCGACCGCGTTGAAGGTGCCGCGGATCTTGTTGACCACCAGGGTCGACAGGGCCTCGCCCTCGACGTCCTCGGCGATGATCAGCAGCGGCTTGGAGGAGTTCGTCTGGATGATCTTCTCGAGCAGCGGGAGAAGGTCCGCGATCGAGGAGATCTTGCCCTGGTTGATCAGGATGTACGGGTCGTCGAGGACGGCCTCCATACGCTCCTGGTCGGTGACGAAGTACGGCGACAGGTAGCCCTTGTCGAAGGCCATGCCCTCGGTGAAGTCCAGCTCCAGGCCGAAGGTGTTGGACTCCTCGACGGTGATGACGCCGTCCTTGCCGACCTTGTCCATCGCCTCGGCGATGAGCTCGCCCACCTGCTGGTCCTGGGCGGACAGCGCGGCGACCGCGGCGATGTCGGACTTCTCGTCGATCGGCCGGGCGGTGGCCAGCAGGTCGTCGGAGACGGCCTTGACCGCGGCGTCGATGCCCTTCTTCAGGGCGGCCGGGGAGGCACCGGCGGCGACGTTCTTCAGGCCCTCGCGCACCAGCGCCTGGGCGAGCACGGTGGCGGTGGTGGTGCCGTCACCCGCGATGTCGTTGGTCTTGGTCGCCACCTCCTTCACCAGCTGCGCGCCGAGGTTCTCGTACGGGTCCTCGACCTCTACCTCACGGGCGATGGTGACGCCGTCGTTGGTGATGGTCGGGGCGCCGAACTTCTTGTCGATGACGACGTTGCGGCCCCTGGGGCCGATGGTCACCTTGACCGTGTCGGCAAGCTTGTTGACGCCGCGCTCGAGGGCGCGACGGGCGTCCTCGTCGAACTTCAGGATCTTCGCCATGGCAGCGGGAGCCCTCTCGGAAAACGTGGGTGAAAAGACACTGCGCCCCGGGCGCCCGGCTTCTTATCGGTCGCGGGGGCCAGGGGCGCAGCTGAAAGCGGGAGTTGCTTCCGGGTCGGGACTTCTGGGGGTGACCCCAGATCCCTTACTTCTCGATGATCGCGAGCACGTCGCGGGCCGAGAGAACGAGGTACTCCTCGTTGTTGTACTTCACCTCGGTGCCGCCGTACTTGCTGTAGAGCACGACATCGCCGACGTTGACGTCGAGCGGAAGACGGTTGCCGTCCTCGAAGCGGCCCGGGCCCACGGCCAGGACGACGCCCTCCTGGGGCTTCTCCTTGGCGGTGTCCGGGATGACCAGGCCAGAGGCCGTGGTCTGCTCGGCGTCCAGCGGCTGGACCACGATGCGGTCCTCGAGCGGCTTGATGGCAACCTTGGAGCTGGTGGTCGTCACGATCCGACCTCCCCCTTCGGAGATCTCACGGGGTTAACTGTCTGAGGTGGCGACCAGGTCGATCCGTCGTCGCGGGTGCCGGACCTGCCCGTCGCGTTGTTGGCACTCTCCGGGGAGGAGTGCCAAAGCTGAGACTATGACCGTCGTTAGCACTCGGTCAAGCGGAGTGCCAATTGCGTGCGGCGCGTCGGAGCCGGGCCGCCTGTGGCCGCACCTGCGTGCGACCCATGGAGCGGCGACGGAGCCGGCGCCGAGGACGGCCGCCGGTCAGAGGTAGTCCTCCAGCCGGGCCACCGCGTACCCCTCGGCCGTGACCTTGTGCAGGAAGCGGCGGACCAGGTCGGGCATCGTCCCGTGCCAGGCGTCCGGGCCCCGGAAGTGGGTGAGGACGATGTCACCCGGATGCAGGCGCTGGTCCGGCTCCCGGTACTCCCAGTGGTCGACGAAGACCTCCTCGTTCCAGATCGGCGCGTAGACGATGCCGCAGGACCTGGCGGCGCGCAGGGTGTCCCGGTTGTAGTTGCCGTAGGGCGGGCGGAACAGCCTCGGGCGCCTGCCGAACTGCTCGCGCATGACGTCCTGCATGTCGCAGATCTCGCGCCGCTGCTCCTCGTAGGACAGTGCGGGCAGGTAGGGGTGGTGGAGGGTGTGGTTGTTGAGCGTCACCCCGTCCGCCTGCATCGTGCGGAAGTAGCCGTAGTCGTCCTTGATCAGGTAGTCGCTCAGGAAGACGGTGTACGGGATCTTCAGCTCCCGCATCATCCTCAGGAACGCCGGGTCCTTCTCCGCGCCGTCGTCGATGGTGAGGAAGACGACCCGCTCCCCGGTCGGGACGGTCGTGAAGACCGGGGGCAGGTCCAGCCCCTCCTGCCCGGTCACCTCGAAGCCCGGGCGGACGGTGATCCTCGGTTTCACGGCCGGCGGGGCCGGGGGCGTCAGCGGGACCCGCTCCAGGCCCCAGCGCTTCGCCGCCGCCACCCGGGCCCGGTGGGCGGCCCGCAGCCGGGAGGCGTGGGAGTCGAGGGCGCGGGCCGGCGGCGTGTCGAGGCGCTGTGGGCCGGGGGCCGGGCGCGCCGGCGGGTCCGGCTGCGCGCAGCCGGCGGCGAGGGCGGCGACCGCCAGGACCACCAGGACGACGGGTGCGTACGCCTTCCGGTGCGGGCGACCGTTGTAATGCTTTTTATCATTTTGTACTACTAGCCTCATGGCGCCGGATCCTCGCAGCGCACCGCCCGGCCCCCGGGCCGACACCGCGGCCGGAGGCGCACCATCCACCGACTGGCCGACAATGAGCCGGTGAACGACCATCTCGACGCCCTCCGCGCCTTCGCCTCGCTCCTCACCCCCGAGGGCCGTGCCCTCCTCGACGCGGTGCGCGGCACCGACCCCGCCGACGAACTCGCCGTCGCCACCCGGCTGCGCCGCGAGCACCCCGCCGAGCTGGTGTCGGCGGCGCTCGGCCAGGCCCGGCTGCGGCAGCGGGCCGTGGCGAAGTTCGGAGCCGCGGACGCGGAGCGGATGTTCTTCACCCCGAACGGTGTCGAGCAGTCGACCCGGGCGGCGGTGGCGGCCTACCGGGCGCGGCGCCTGCGCGACCTGGGCGTCACCGCGGTCGCCGACCTGTGCTGCGGGATCGGCGGCGACGCGATCGCCCTCGCCCGCGCCGGGATCCGCGTCCTCGCCGTGGACCGGGACCCGCTCACGGCGGCCGCGGCGCGGGCGAACGCCGGCGCGCTCGGGCTCGGCGACCTCATCGAGGTGCGGGAGGCGGACGTCACGGACGTGGACGTCTCGCCGTTCGACGCCGTCTTCGTGGATCCGGCCCGGCGGGGCGGCCGGTCGAGGGGCGGCCGGGCGGCGGGCGGGCGGATCTTCGACCCCGAGGCGTACTCCCCGCCGCTGTCCTGGGCGGTGGGCACCGCACTGAAGGCGCCCCACGCGGCCCTGAAGGTGGCCCCCGGCATCCCGCACGAGGCGGTGCCCGCCGAGGCCGAGGCGGAGTGGATCTCCCACGGCGGGGACGTGAAGGAGGCCGTGCTGTGGTTCGGCACCGAGCCGGGGCTGGTGCGGGCCACCCTGCTCCCCGGGCCGCGGACCCTGCGCGGACGCGGCCTCCCCGACCCCGGCGTCCGCGCCGTGGGGCGGTACCTGTACGAGCCCGACGGCGCCGTCATCCGCGCCCATCTGGTCGCCGAGGTCGCCGAGGAGCTCGACGGGGGCCTCCTCGACGGGACCATCGCCTACGTCACCGCCGACGTGCTGCGTCCCACCCCGTACGCCTCCGCCTACGAGATCACCGACCGGCTCCCCTTCAACGTCAAGCGGCTGAAGGCGCTGCTGAGGGAGCGGGAGGTCGGCACACTGACGGTGAAGAAGCGGGGTTCGGCGGTCGAGCCGGAGGAACTGCGCAGGAAGGCGCTGCCCAAGCCGCAGGGCCCGAACGCGGTGACCGTCTTCCTGACCCGGGTCGCCGGCGCGCCGACCATGCTCCTGGGCCGGCCCGTCCCGGGACAGCACACCTAGGCCCTGTCCCGCGGCGCGGAGCGGGGCGAGCACCACCGCGACCCGGTGGCCCGGTGGAGGCCCGCGTCCTCAGGACGCGATGATCGCCTTGCCGACGGCGAAGCCCTTCGCCGGGCCCTCGGGGATCACCGCGTCGGTGCCGTAGGGAACGCGGTGCTCGTCGGTGTACTTGGCCCTCCTGGCGGGGGAGGTCAGGACGGTGACGGCGCCCTCGTCGTCGAAGTCGTCGACGATCACGTACACGGGGATTCCGGCCCTGGCGTACTCACGGCGCTTGCGGACCCGGTCGCGCTGGAGGGTGCGGTGCCCGGAGCGAGGTGACCTCGACGACCCTCCGCACCCCGGCGGCGTCCACGCCGAGGCCCTCCTCGTCGGTGTCGTGCGGAGGCACGACCGGCCTCACGCCTCTTACGGCGGGGGGCTTCGAAAGTTTCGCCTGCTCAGCCGACTGGCCGCGGGGTCGTGCGGGAGACCGGCTCCGCACCCCCCGGAACGGCGGCTTCAGGCCACCACGTGTACCGCATCGGCTCTCCGCACGGGCGCCGCCGCGGCAGCACGCCACGACGGTCTTGCGGCCGGCGCCGCATGCGCCCGGACCTCCGCGCTCACGCCGGGGGCTCCGCCGTGCTGCTGCGGACGACCAGGCTGGTCGCCAGTTCCACGCGGGTCGCCACCGGGGACGGGTCCTCGCGTCCGAGGTCGAGCACCAGCTTCGCCGCCGCCTCAGCCATCTTCGTCAGCGGCTGCCGTACGGTCGTCAGCGGCGGCCCCACCCAGCGGGCCACGGGCAGGTCGTCGAAGCCGACGACGCTCAGGTCCTGCGGGACGCGCAGCCCGAGCTCGCGGGCCGCCTCGTACAGGCCGAGCGCCTGCAGGTCGTTGCCCGCGAAGACGGCGGTCGGCCGGTCCGGACGGCCCAGCAGCCGCAGGCCCAGCCGGTAGCCGGCCTCGTGATGGAAGTCCCCGGTGACGATCAGCGAGGGGTCCACCGGGAGCCCGGCGGTCTCCAGCGCCGCCCGGTAGCCGTCCACCCGGGCGCGGCTGCACATCATCCGCGACGGCCCGGTGATCGCGCCGATGCGCACGTGCCCCAGCTCCACCAGGTGCCGGGTGGCGGCCAGCCCGCCCTGCCAGTTGGTGGCGCCGATCGAGGGCACGTCCGCGCCGGGGTCGCCCGCCGGGTCCATCACCACGAACGGGATGGACCGGCTGGTCAGCAGGGCGCGCTGGGACTCGTCCAGCCCGGACAGCACGAGGACCACACCGTGCGGGCGGCGGGCGGCGACCTGGTCGGCCCAGGTCCGCCCCGGTGTGAGCCGGCCCGCGCTCTCGGAGAGCACGACACTCAGGCCCGCGTCCCGCGCCACGTTCTCCACGCCCCGGATGACCTCCATCGCCCAGGCGCTCTCCAGCTCGTGGAAGACCAGGTCGATCAGCGGCGAGCGGGTCGCCTCGGCGCGCCGGCGCCGGTAGCCGTGAGCGCGCAGCAGCTCCTCGACTCGGGCGCGGGTCGACGGTGCGACGTCCGCCCGGCCGTTGAGGACCTTCGAAACAGTCGGAGCCGACACACCGGCCTCGCGGGCGATCTCGGCGAGCGTGGCGGTCTGTGTTTCCGCGGGCTTGGCTGGGTTCATGGTCGGGATCGTATCTGTGCGCGACCCCTTGACGGAGCCCCCCGCCAGCCATACGTTCCCGGAACATTCGAGGTGTCAGACGAAACATTCGCGCAGGCGAGTGAGCCGACGGGGCGCTCCCGCACCGGGATCCGAGCACGCCGAGGCCCGAAGGGCCGGACGCGGGCCGGGACCCGGGCCCGGCCGCCCGAGGTGAACGAGCCGGAACAGAGGGGTGTCCGTCCCATGGAGTCCTACAGCAGGCGCTGGTTCCTCGGCGCCGGCGCCGCCACCCTCGCCTCGGCCGCCGGGCTCACCGCCTGCGGATCCGGCGGCGGCTCCGGCGGCTCCGACGGCACGCTCACCGCGCTGGTGTACGGCGACGACGCGGTGAAGGTGCAGGTCGCGGCGGTCAGGCGGTTCAACGCCTCGGCAGCGGCCAGGAAGGCGAACGGCACGGTCGAGCTGCAGAAGGTCCCTGGGTCGGAGTACCCGGCCAAGCTGCGCACGGCGATGGGCTCGCCCAACGCCCCGGACGTGTTCTTCAACTGGGGCGGCGGCTCCATCAAGGCGTACCAGGAGGCCGGCCGGCTGATCGACCTCACCGACACGATCGCCTCGGACCCGGTCCTGAGGGACGGCTTCCTGCCCTCCGTGCTCGCCGCGGGCGCGCTGGGAGGCCGCAACTACGGCATCCCGATGCGCGGCATGCAGCCGGTGATCCTCTTCTACAACAAGACCCTGTTCGCCGAGCACAAGCTGCGGCCGCCCACCACCTGGGACCAGCTGCTCGACGTCAACGCCAGGCTGAGGAAGGCGGGCATCACGCCCTTCGCGCTCGGCGGCTCGGACGTCTGGCCCGAGCTGATGTGGCTGGAGTACCTCGTGGACCGCATCGGCGGCCCGAAGGTCTTCGACCGCGTCAAGAACGGCGACCCGGCCGGCTGGGGCGACCCGGCCGTCCTCAGGGCTGCCCAGACGGTCAGGCAGCTCATCGACGACGGCGCCTTCGGCAAGGGCTTCAACTCGGTGGCGTACACCAACGGCGGCGCGCCGGCCGTCTTCGCCAAGGGCCGGGCCGCGATGCACCTCATGGGCTCGTGGGAGTACTCCACGCAGCTCGGCAAGTTCCCGGACTTCGCCAGGAAGCACCTGGGCTGGTGCGCCTTCCCGGCCTTCGAGGGCGGCGCCGGCGACATCCGCAACGTCGTCGGCAACCCCACCAACTACTGGTCCGTGAACGCCCGCACACGCAACAAGGACGCGGCGATCGCGTTCCTGCGCGACTGCGCCTCCGAGGCGTACGCCGGGGACCTCGTCGCCAACGGCGACATCCCGGCCACCTCCCGCGCGGAGAAGCTGCTGGACGCCTCCCCCAACCCGGAGTTCGCCAGGTTCCAGTACGAGATGGTGCGGCAGGCGCCGGCGTTCACGCTGAGCTGGGACCAGGCCGTCGACCCGAGCGTCCAGACGCCGATGCTCACCGAGATCAACAAGCTGTTCGTGGGCAAGTCGACACCGGGCCAGTTCGTGGCGGCGCTCAAGGGGCTGAAGTGAGCGTCCCCGCCACCGCGGCGCGGGGCGCGCCGGCCACGGGGCCCCGCGGCGGCGTGCGGGCCGGCCGCCCGCACGCCGCCTGGGTGGTGCCCGGCGTGCTGTTCTTCGCCTTCTTCGCCGTCGTCCCGATGGCCCTCGCGTTCTACCTGTCCTTCACCCGGTGGAACGGCCTCGGCGATCCCCAGCCGGTCGGCCTGGCCAACTGGCGCAAGCTGCTGACCGACGACCGCCTGACCCAGTCCATGACGGTGACCGTGCTGCTCACCGGCGTCAGCTGGGCCTTCCAGACGGTGGTGTCCCTGCTGCTGGGCGTCTGGGCCGCGGGACGCCAGCGCAACCGGGCCGTCCTCTCGGCGATCTTCTTCGTGCCGTTCCTGCTGTCCTCGACGGCGATCTCGCTGCTCTTCTACGCCCTGCTCGACCCGAACTTCGGCATCATCCACCAGGACACCCTCGGCTCTTCCGGCGGCGCGTTCCTCGCAATCGTGTTCGTGGGCGGCTGGCAGTTCATCCCCTTCCACACCCTGATCTACCAGGGCGGGGCACGGCAGATCCCCGAGGTGCTCTACCAGGCGGCCGCGATCGACGGCGCCGGCCGCTACCGCCGGTTCTTCTCGATCACCCTCCCCCAGCTGCGCAACACGGCCACCACGTCGGGAGTGTTGATGGTCGTCGGTTCGCTGACGTACTTCGAGACCGTCCTGATCCTCACCCAGGGCGGCCCGGGCACCGACACCGCGATCCTGCCGTACCTGATGTACGAGGCGGGCTTCAAGAGCTACGACTTCGGCTACGCCAGCGCCGTCGCCTCGTTCCTGGTCGTGGTCGCCACCGGGCTGTCCCTGCTGCTGGTGCGGCTGTCCGGCTTCGGTGCCATGCGCAGCACGCGTGAAGGGATGTGACCGGAATGCCGCACGACACGTTGCCGCGTCCGGTGACGACGGCCGGGCCGCCGGTGTCCCCGCCGCGTCCGCGCCGCGGCCGGCACTGGTCCAGGCGCCCCCACCGGCTCGCCGGCCTGGGCTCCGCCCTGTGGCTGGTGGTCGTCGTCGTCCCGATCTACGCGATGGTCTCGGCGTCGCTGACCCGCCAGGACCGGGCGCTGGGCCACAACGCCCTGCGGCCGCCCACCGACCCGACCCTGGAGAACTACGACACCGTCCTGCACAGCGGCTTCGGCCACTTCCTGGCGAACACGGCGCTCGTGGCCGCGGCGGTCGTGGCGATCGTCCTGGTGCTGTGCGTCCCGCTCGCCTACGTGGCCGTTCGCTCGCGCACCTTCTGGTCCACGGCCGCCTTCCGTCTCTTCCTGCTCGGCGTCGCCATCCCGGCGCAGGCGGTCGTCGTCCCCCTGTACCTGATGATCGCCAAACTGAACCTCTACGACAGCCTGCTCGCGATCATCCTGCCGACGGCGGCGTTCGCGATGCCGGTGTCGGTGCTGATCCTCACCGGCACCCTGCGGGACATCTCCGAGGAGCTGTACGAGGCGATGGCGCTGGACGGCGCGTCCACCACGCGGATGCTGTTCCAGATGGTCGTCCCGCTGGCCAGGGGCGGCATCGGCACCGTCGTCATCTACTCCGCCCTGCAGGCGTGGAACGGCTTCCTGTTCCCGCTGATCTTCACCCAGTCCGACGGCCCGCGCGTGCTGACCCTGGGCCTGTTCACCTACGTCAGCCAGTTCGGCGTGAACATCCCCGCCCTGCTCGCCTCGGTCGTCCTCTCCGGCATTCCGATCTTCGCCGTCTACCTCGTGGCCCGCCGCTCCCTGGTGGGCGGGCTGATGGGTGTGGGCGGCAAGTGATCCCCTCCGTACCGACAGGAGCTTCATGACCACCGCCCCGTGGCGCGATGCCGCGCTGCCCGCCGCCGCCCGCGTCGGCGACCTGCTCTCCCGGATGACCCTGGAGGAGAAGACCGCTCAGCTGTACGGCGTGTGGGTCGGTGCCGCGACGGACGGCGACGGGGTCGCCCCGCACCAGCAGGCCATGGACACCGACCACGACTGGGACGAGCTGATCACCCGGGGGCTCGGCCAGCTCACCCGCTCCTTCGGCACGGCGCCGGTGGACCCGGCCGTGGGCGCCCGCTCCCTGGCCACCGCCCAGCGCCGGATCGCCGCGGCGGGCCGCTTCGGCATCCCGGCCGTCGCGCACGAGGAGTGCCTCGCCGGCTTCACCGCCTGGGGGGCCACGGCCTACCCGGTGCCGCTGGCGTGGGGGGCGTCCTTCGACCCGGACCTGGTCGAGGAGATGGCCCGCCGGATCGGGGCCGACCTGCGCGCGGTCGGCGTCCACCAGGGCCTCGCGCCCGTCCTGGACGTCGTACGCGATCCGCGCTGGGGACGGGTGGAGGAGACGATCGGCGAGGACCCGTACCTGGTCGGCACGATCGGCACCGCCTATGTGCGGGGCCTGGAGTCGGCCGGGATCGTCGCCACGCTCAAGCACTTCGCCGGGTACGCCTCCTCGGCGGGCGCCCGCAACCTCGCTCCGGTGCGGGCGGGCACGCGCGAGTTCGCCGACGTCACCCTGCCGCCGTTCGAGATGGCGCTGCGCGAGGGCGGCGCGCGCTCGGTGATGGCGGCGTACACCGAGACCGACGGCGTCCCGGCGTCGGCGGACCCGCACCTGCTGACCGGGCTGCTGCGGGAGGAGTGGGGTTTCACCGGCACGGTGGTCGCCGACTACTTCGGCATCGACTTCCTGCGGACCCTGCACCGGGTCGCCGGCAGCCCGGCCGAGGCGGCGCACGTGGCGCTGCGCGCCGGGATCGACGTGGAGCTGCCGACGCTGAAGTGCTACGGCGAGGACCTGGTCGCGGCCGTGCGTCGGGGCACGGTCCCGGAGTCGCTGGTGGACCGCGCCGCCCGCCGCGTCCTGCTCCAGAAGTGCGAGCTGGGCCTGCTGGACGAGGACTGGCAGCCCGAGGTGCCCGAGTCGGTGGACCTGGACTCCCCGGCGAACCGGGCCGTGGCCCGCAGGCTGGCCGAGGAGTCGGTGGTCCTGCTGTCCAACCCGGACGGCCTGCTGCCGCTGTCCCCGGACCTCCGTGTCGCGGTGGTCGGCCCGCGGGCGGCGGACGCGCTCGCCATGCTGGGCTGCTACTCCTTCCCCTCCCACGTGGGCACCCAGCACCCCGAAGTGCCGACGGGCATCGCCATCCCGACGCTGCTCGACGCACTGCGCGCCGAACTGCCCGACGCCAAGGTGACCTTCGCCGAGGGCTGCGCGGTCTCGGAGCCGGATGTCTCCGGCTTCGCGGAGGCGGTCGCGCGGGCGGCGGAGGCGGACGTGTGCGTGGCGGTGCTCGGCGACCGCTCGGGGCTGTTCGGCCGGGGCACGTCGGGCGAGGGCTGCGACGTGGCGGACCTGACCCTGCCCGGCGTCCAGGGCGAGCTGCTGGAGGCGCTGCTGGCGACGGGCGTGCCGGTGGTCCTGGTCCTGCTCACCGGCCGGCCCTACGCGCTCGGCCGCTGGCACGGCCGGCTGGGCGCGACGGTGCAGGCGTTCTTCCCCGGCGAGGAGGGCGGCGCCGCGGTCGCGGGCGTCCTGTCGGGCCGGGTCAACCCCTCGGGCCGACTGCCCGTCAGCGTGCCGAGGACCCCGGGAGGCCAGCCGTGGACGTACCTCCAGCCCCCGCTGGGCCTGGCCGGTGACGTCAGCAGCCTGGACCCGACCCCGCTCCACCCCTTCGGGCACGGCCGCTCGTACACGACGTTCGCCTGGGGCGACTTCGCGGGCGGGGAGGACACGGAGATCGGCACGGACGGCTCGTACGACCTCTCGTTGACGGTCCGCAACACCGGTGACCGGGAGGGCGCCGAGGTGGTCCAGCTCTACCTGCACGACCCGGTGGCGTCGGTGACGCGTCCGGACGTCCGCCTGATCGGCTACCGGCGCGTGGCCCTGGCCCCGGGCGAGGCGCGGCGCGTGACCTTCCGCTTCCACGCGGACCTGTCGGCGTTCACCGACCGCACGGGCGCCCGGGTGGTCGAGCCGGGGGCGCTGGAACTGAGGCTGGCGGCCTCGACGGCGGACGTCCGGCACACGGCCCGGCTGACGCTGACGGGACCGCTGCGGGTCCTGGGCCCGGACCGGCGGCTGCGCTGCCAGACGGAGGTGTCGCAGGTGGGGGTGGCGGGCACGGGCGGGTCCCGGACGGATGCCTCGCGGGCGGGGGCGTCACAGGCCGGGGTGTCGCGGGCGGGGTGACCCGGGCCGGGACCGCGCGGGTGCCGCCCGTGTCTCAGGGCGCCGGTGCCGTGTCCGGCGTCCCCGCCTCCTGCGTGTCCTCGCCCAGCGACTCGAACCGCCACCGGTGCACCGCCCGGGTCACCAGGTCCTCGCCCGGCTCGGGCAGTTCCGGCAGGTCGGCGTCGTACGGCGCGTCCCACCAGGTGATGACCAGGACGCGTTCCTGCGGCGCCCGGAACGTCTCCCGGCGCAGGGGCCTCACCGGGAGCTCCCGGGTCCGGGCCCAGGCCAGCAGTTCCTCACCGCGGCCCGCGACCGCCCGGGCCTCCCACATCACGGCGACCGTCACGAGTACAGGTTCTCCTCGCCGGCCTCGTGCACGTGGTCGTGACCACCGGCGTGGTTCTCGCCGGGCACGTGCGTGTCCGTCACCGGCAGGGACGAGTCCGCCGACAGGTCCCAGTCCGACGCCGTACGGCCCCGGGCCACCATCTCCGCGCCGAGCGCGGCGACCATCGCGCCGTTGTCCGTGCACAGCTTGGGGCGCGGCACCCGCAGCCGGATGCCGGCCGCCTCGCAGCGCTCCTGCGCCAGCGCGCGGAGCCGCGAGTTGGCCGCCACCCCACCGCCGATCATCAGATGGTCGACACCCTCGTCCTTGCAGGCCCGCACCGCCTTGCGCGTCAGCACGTCCACGATCGCCTCCTGGAAGGAGGCCGCCACGTCCCGCACCGGGACCTCCTCGCCCGCGGCCCGCCTGGCCTCGATCCAGCGGGCCACCGCCGTCTTCAGACCGGAGAAGGAGAAGTCGTACGCCGAGTCGCGCGGCCCGGTCAGGCCCCGCGGGAAGGCGATCGCCTGCGGGTCGCCCTCGCGGGCGTAGCGGTCGATCACCGGGCCGCCGGGGAAGCCGAGGTTCAGCACCCGGGCGATCTTGTCGAAGGCCTCGCCCGCCGCGTCGTCGATCGTCGCGCCCAGGGGCCGCACGTCGGAGGTGATGTCCGAGGACAGCAGCAGGGACGAGTGGCCACCGCTGACCAGTAGCGCCATCGTCGGCTCCGGCAGCGGGCCGTGCTCCAGCTGGTCCACGCAGATGTGGGAGGCGAGGTGGTTGACGCCGTACAGCGGCTTGCCCAGCGCGTAGGCGTACGCCTTCGCCGCCGAGACCCCGACCAGCAGGGCACCGGCCAGGCCGGGACCGGCGGTCACCGCGACGCCGTCGAGGTCCTTCGCGGTGACGCCGGCCTCCTTCAGCGCGCGCTCGATGGTCGGCACCATCGCCTCCAGGTGGGCCCTGGAGGCGACCTCGGGCACGACACCGCCGAAGCGGGCGTGCTCGTCGACGCTGGAGGCGACCGCGTCCGCCAGCAGGGTGGTGCCGCGGACGATGCCGACGCCGGTCTCGTCGCAGGAGGTCTCGATGCCGAGGACGAGCGGTTCGTCCCGCAGGTCAGCCATGGATCTCGGTTCCTTGTACGCCGTTGACGGAAGGGGCGTCCGCGGCGGGGCCGCCGTCGGACGCTGTGGACAGGCGCATCACCAGGGCGTCCACGTTCCCCGGCTGGTAGTAGCCGCGCCTGAAGCCGATGGGTTCAAAACCGAAGCGCTCGTAGAGCTTCTGCGCGCGGACGTTGTCCACCCGGCACTCGAGCATGATCTCGGCGCACTCGAAGGCGGTCGCCGCCCGCAGCAGCTCGGTCAGCAGCCGGGAGCCGAGCCCGGTGCCCCAGTGGTCGCGGGCGACGGCGATCGTCTGGACATCGGCCTGGTCGCCGGAGGCGACGAGGCCGGCGTAACCGACGACCCGGCCGCCGTCCTCGGCGATCAGGTAGCGCCGGGTCGCCTCCGGGCCGCGGGCGTGCGCCAGCTCGGACCAGAACATGCCCCGGGACCAGGCGTCCTCGGGGAAGAGGTCGCGTTCCAGCTCCAGCACCGGATCGATGTCCCACCAGCGCATCTCGCGCAGGACGGGAGCCGCGGGGCCGCCGGTCGCGGGCCCGGTCGTCGTCTGTCCTGTCACTTGGGGGTGACCACCTTGTAGTTCTTGGGCACCTGGGCGTCCGGTCGGCGCAGGTACAGCGGCCGGGGCGCGGGCAGCTCCTGCCCGGCGGCCAGCCGCTCGGCCGCCAGGCAGGCCAGGGCGGCCGCCGAGACGTGCTCGGGCTCGTGCGCATGGGGGAAGGTGTCGGGGTAGAGCAGTGCGCCCGCGCCGACGGCGGGCAGCCCCGCGACCTGGCGGGCGATGTCGGCGGGCCGGTCCACTGCCGGTTCGGTGACACGGGTGCGGGAGTCGGCGTACCGGGCCCAGTAGACCTCCTTGCGGCGGGCGTCGGTCGCCACGACGAAGGGGCCGGGGACGTCGGCCGCGTAGGCGAGGCCGTCGAGCGTGCACACGCCGTGAACCGGGACGCCGAGGGCGAGCCCGAGGGTGTCGGCGGTCATCAGCCCGACGCGCAGCCCGGTGTACGGGCCGGGGCCGACGCCGACCACGACGCCCGTGACGGCGTCCAGCTTGAGCCCGGCCTCGGAGAGCACCCGGTCGACGGCCGGCAGCAGCAGTTCCCCGTGCCGACGGGCGTCCACCTGACTCGACGAGGCGATGACGGCCGACCCGTCGTGCAGGGCGACGGTGACGGCGGGGGTGGCGGTATCCAGAGCGAGCAAGAGCACGCAAACAGCCTACGGCTCCCGCGGGCCGCGCACGGCCGCCCGGGTCCGGCGCCCCCCGGCTGCTACGGTCCCGGAAAAGCAGCTCGTACGACGCGACGCGAGGTGGACGAGGTGGCAGGGAGCAGCTCGGGATTCACGGCCGGGCTCACCGCGGTGGCCGTCGCCGCGGTCGGCTACCTCGCCTACCAGGCCCAGGCGACCGTTCCGCCGGGCCTGAGCGGCCGTCCCGACCCGAGTGCGAGGCCCACGGCGAGCGCCACCAAGGCACCCCGCGACAAACGCCACCCCACCGCCCTGCCCGGCGGCTCGGGCACGGGTGAACGGGTCGTGTACTCGGTGGACGACGACCGGGTGTGGCTGGTCGGCCCGGGCAACAGGGTCGAGAACACCTTCAGGGTCATGCCCGGCAGTGTCGACCCGCTGCCGGGCACCTACGCGGTCACGTCCCGTTCGAGCGCGGCCAACGGCACCGACGGGGTGCCCGTCGAGCACGTGGTGCGGTTCGCCACCGTGGGCGACACCGTCATCGGCTTCAGCGCCGCCGTGAACGGTGCGAAGCCCGTGGCCGACCCGGCCGTCAGGACCGGAGGCATCCGCGAGGCCCGCGAGGACGGCGAGGCGATGTGGATGTTCGCGACCATCGGGCAGAAGGTCGTCGTCATCAGGTAGCGGCGTCGCTGCCCGGTGGCGGCGTCCTCGTGTGCCGGCTTCGTTCGGGCAGCGGGCAGCCGCCGTGGGACCGCCGTCGTCCGGGCGGCGGCCCGTCCGGCGTTCGCCCGCTCAGGCGGTGAGCGCCCCGAGGTCCGCGTGCGCCCACCGCGCGCCGATCCCGGTCAGCGTCACGTGCCGCACCTCGTCGGTGGTGTCGCCGACGGCCCGGTGGATGAGGACGTGCAGCCGGTCGTCGGTCAGCTCCTCCATCCGGCCCTCGCCCCACTCCACGACGACGACCGACTCCGGCAGCGAGACGTCGAGATCGAGGTCCTCCATCTCGTCCAGCCCGCCCGACAGCCGGTAGGCATCGACGTGGACCAGCGGCGGGCCGTCGCCGAGGGACGGGTGCACACGGGCGATGACGAACGTCGGGGAGGTGACGGCGCCGCGCACGCCGAGACCTTCGCCCAGTCCGCGGGTCAGCGTCGTCTTGCCGGCGCCGAGCTCCCCGGTGAGCATCACGAGGTCGCCCGCGCGCAGCAGCTCGGCGAGCTCACGCCCCAGCTCCCGCATCTGCTCCGGGGAGTTGACGATCAACTCGGCCGAGGGGGGCGGGGCCGCGCTTTCTTCCACCATCACTCACTCACTCGCACACTCGCAGTAGTTACCGATCGCACCCCGCAGGGCGCCGGTCCGGGCCGGACCGCAGCCGGGGCCGGCAGCCACCTCCGTCAGGAGGAGGCGGAGTCGCAGCCACCCACGGTAGCCGTGGTGGACACCGCCCCGGTGCGGGCGAGCAGAGCGGTGAGGCGGTCGGTGACGACCTGGGGGTGTTCCAGCATGACGAGATGCCCGGCGTCCGGGACCAGCACCAGTTCCGCGTCCGGCAGCAGGCCGGCGATCGCCTCGCTGTGCTCGCTGGGCGTGACGAGGTCGTCCACACCCGCGAGGACCAGCGCCGGTATGTTCCGGAAACAGGCCAGCGCGTCGGTCTTGTCGTGCTCGGTGAAGGCCGGGTAGAACTCGGCGACCACGTCGATCGGTGTGCTCTCGATCATCCGTTCGGCGAACCGGGCGACCGCCGGGTCGACGTCCCGGGACCCGAACGAGTACCGCTTGATGATCCCGGCGAACAGGTCGGCCGTGGCCCGCCGTCCCCGCTCCACCAGGTCCGCCCGCTGTCCCAGCGCCTTCAGCACACCCGGGAGCACCCGTCGCACCGCGTTGACGCCGGCGACGGGGAGCCCGAAGTTGACCTCGCCGAGCCGCCCCGGGGAGGTGCCGACGAAGGCGGCGGCGACGACCCGGTCGCGGATCAGCTCGGGACAGTGCGCGGCCAGGGCCATGACCGTCATGCCGCCCATCGAGTGCCCGACGAGAACCAGCGGGCCCTCGGGGGCGGCGGCGTCTATGACGGCCCTGAGGTCACGGCCCAGCCGGTCGATGTCGACCGGCATGTCGTCCCGCACCTGGGACACACCCCGGCCGGAGCGGCCGTGGCTGCGCTGGTCCCAGTGCACGGTCCGGACGAGGCCGCGCAGCGCCGCCCGCTGGAAGTGCCAGGAGTCCTGATTCAGGCAGTAGCCGTGGCTGAATATCACGGTGAGGGGGGCGGGGTCCTTGCGCCCGAAGCGCCGGCGGCGCCGCGCGGGGTGCGCGGCGGCGGTGTCCGGGGACAGTTCGTCGACCTCGTAGTACAGCTCGGTGCCGTCGTCGGCGTACGCGGTGCCGGGGGTGCCGCGCAGCGTCCCGAACGGCGCGGCCGCGTCCAGGGCGAGCCGGGCCTTCCTGCGCATGCCGCGTCCGACGGTCATCCGCTCTATGGCGACCCCCGCGGCGGCGCCCGCGGCGAGCACGCCCAGCGCGGCGCCGGCGACGCCGGTCGCCCTGCGCCAGCCGGGCCCGGCCGTGGCGGAGGCGGCGGCCCTGGCGGCGCTCGCGGCGGCCTCCGCGCTGCTCTCGCTCACGTCGCGCTCCTCCTCGCCGTACTGCAGTTCGGTGCGTTCACTGTCGGGTGGGCCGGCCTGGTGCCCGATGCCGGTGGTGCCGGTGCCGTGGTGGCGGTCCTCGCGTCGCCGGGGGCGCGACGGCGCCGGGACCTGCTGCCCGTTATCCGTGCCGCCGGTTCGCCGGCCCGTCCGCGTCGTCGTCGCCATGGACGTCCTCGTTCCCGCAGACATCCACGTTCACGTCCTCGACTTCGTTCACGTGGACGCGGGGAACGCGCGTCCCGATCCGGGTGACGATCTCGTAGGCGATGGTGCCCACGGCCTGCGCCCAGTCCTCGGCGGTGGGCTCGCCCCGGTCACCGGGCCCGAACAGCACCGCCTCGGAGCCCACTTCGGGCTCGTCGCCGCCGAGGTCCACCACGAACTGGTCCATGGCCACCCGCCCCGCGACCGTCCGCCACTTGCCGCCGACCAGGACCGGTCCGGTGCCGGAGGCGTGGCGCGGGACGCCGTCCGCGTAACCGACGGGCACGAGGCCGAGGGTGGTCCGGCCCGGAGTGACGTAGTGGTGCCCGTAACTGACGCCGTGGCCGCCCGGCACATGCTTCACCAGCGCCAGCGACGCGGACAGGGTCATCACGGGCCGCAGCCCGAAGTCGGCCGGAGTGCCCAGTTCCGGGCTGGGCGAGATGCCGTAGAGGGCGATCCCGGTGCGTACGAGGTCGAAGTGGGCCTCGGGGATGCTGAGCGCGGCGGGCGAGTTGGCGATGTGCCGCACCTCCGGCCGCACGCCCTGGGCCTCGGCGTGCGCCACCATCTCGCGGAACCGGGTGAGCTGGGCGGCGATGGAGGGGTGGCCGGGCTCGTCGGCGCAGGCGAAGTGGGACCACAGTCCGGTGACGCGGAGCAGGCCGTCGGCCTCGGCGCGCAGCGCCGCGGCGACGAGCTCCGCCCAGTCGGCCGGCTGGCAGCCGGCGCGTCCCAGCCCGGTGTCGGCCTTGAGCTGCACGCGGGCGGGCCGTCCCGCCTGCCGGGCGGCCTCACGGACCTCCTCCAGCGCCCACATCCCGCTCACCGACACGTCCAGGTCGGCCTCGACGGCCTCCCGCCAGGGACCGCCGGGCGTCCACAGCCAGCACATGATCCTGACCTGCTCCGGCGCCAGCCCGGCCGCGCGCAGGGCGAGGGCCTCCTCGGGCGTGGCGGTGCCGAGCCAGGTGGCTCCCGCGGCGAGCGCCGCGCGGGCGCACGGAACGGCGCCGTGGCCGTAGGCGTCGGACTTCACCACGGCCATGAGCGCCGCACCGGACGTCCGGGCGCGCAGGGCGCGGACGTTGGACCGGAGGGCGGCCAGATCGATCTCGGCGCGGGCACGCAGCGGTGCCGTCCGCGGGTGTGCTGTCTCAGTCATCGCGCCCCCAGTGTCTCAGAGGGGCCGGACGGCCCCGCGGCACCGGGGCCGCGTCCCATCGGGTGCCGGGCCGGGCACGGGCGCGTCCTTCCGCCCCGGAACCACAGGTCCCGCACCGGTCCCGGTAGGGGCAGTTGACGGCCCGGCGCACCCGCACGGGCCCGGGCGCCACCCTCCGCCCCGGCCGGACGCGCGGGGCCCGGCGGGGAATGTGAGCCATCAGACAGACCCGGCCGTCCGGGCGGGACGTGTGCGCCCCCGGCGGAAGCCGTGCCGCCCCGCGGGCTCAGCGGCCCGGCCGGGCACGGCTCCGCACCGCCGGGCAGGGCCCGGGACGGCGCGGGGCCGGGGCCACACCCCCCTCGACTCCGTCCCCCGTGACGCTATGCCTCCCGTACGTCCCGCCAGGCCTGCGGGATCATCTCCGCCACGTCGTGGGCGCCCGCCGGTGCCCCGTCCGCGGCGAAGCGGCCGGCGAGGCCGTGCAGGTAGGCGGCCACGCTGCCCGCGTCCCGCGCGGACAGGCCGGCCGCCAGCAGTGAGCCGGCCAGGCCCGACAGCACGTCGCCGCTGCCGGCCGTGGCGAGCCAGGGCGTCCCGGTCGGGTTGACCCGCACGGGAGCGCCGTCCGGCGCGGCGACCAGGGTGGTCGACCCCTTGAGCAGCACGGTGGCTCCGTACCGGGCGGCGAGTTCGCGGACGGACGACAGCCGGGCGCCCTCCACCTCCTCGCGGGTCACACCGAGCAGCGCGGCGGCCTCGCCGGCGTGCGGGGTCATCAGGGTCGGCGCGGTACGGGACCGTACGGCGTCCCGGTCGGCCAGCCGCAGCCCGTCGGCGTCGATCAGCACGGGCACGTCCGTGTCCACGACCTCGGCGACGGTGGCGGCGTCGTCCCCTGCGCCGGGTCCGACCACCCACGCCTGCACGCGGCCCGCCCTGCTCGGCCCCCGGTCGGACACGAGGGTCTCGGGGAAGTGGGCGATCACGGCCTGCCCGGCGGGACCGACGTAGCGCACCGCGCCCGCCCCGCCGCGCAGCGCGCCCGACACGGCGAGCACGGCGGCGCCCGGGTAGCGGGCGGAGCCGGCGGCGATGCCGACGACGCCCCGCCGGTACTTGTCGCTCTCGGCGGCGGGCAGCGGCAGCAGCCGGGCCACGTCCACGTGCTGCAGCGCCTCGAGTTCGGGGGTGGCGGGCAGGTCGAGGCCGATGTCGACGAGCCGGACCGTACCGGCGTGCTCCCGCCCCGGGTCGATCAGCAGCCCCGGCTTGTGCGTGCCGAAGGTGACGGTCAGGTCGGCGCGGACGGCGGCCCCGCGCACCTCACCGGTGTCGGCCTCCACCCCGCTCGGCAGGTCGACGGCGACGACCGCGGCCCGGGACGCGGCCGCCCGCTCGGCCAGCAGTGCGGCGTCGGGGCGCAGGCCGCCCTTGCCGCCGATGCCGACGATGCCGTCGACGACCAGGTCGGCCCGGTCGATCAGGTCCCCGGCGTCCGGGGGCCGCGCGACCGTGCCGCCCGCGCGGCACAGGGCGGCCAGACCGCCGGGGTGGGCGCGGTCCGCGAGCAGCACCGCGGTGACACCGGCACCGCGGCGGGCGAGGCGGGCGCCGGCGTACAGGGCGTCCCCACCGTTGTCCCCGCTGCCGACGAGGAGCACGACCCGGCGCCCGTAGACCCGGCCGAGCAAGTCCGCGCAGGCGGCGGCCAGTCCGGCAGCGGCCCGCTGCATGAGGGCGCCGTCGGGGAGCCTCGCCATCAGCTCGCGTTCGGCCGTCCTTACCGTCTCTACGCTGTACGCGGTACGCATGTGGTCGAGTCTGCCCCGGATGCGTCCCGTGCTGCAGCGATCCGGTCGGCCCCGGCGCGTCATCCGCCCCCGGCGACGGCTGCGACGCCCGTCCGGGGCGGGGGCGGGGGACCGCCCACTGTCCTGAGGGCCCGGACAGCCCAGACGGCCCAGCCAGCCCAGACGGTCCTATGGATATTGACGAGTAATCAGACGAACGCCGAACGCCGCGTTCACCGCTTGTCACGGGCCGGGAGCCGCCCCGCCGAACATCCGGTCCCCGCCGTCACAGGCTCGGCCCCGACGCACACCAGGTCCCGCCGTCACAGGCCGGGGCCCGACCCCCCGCCGAACACCTCGGCCCCCGCCCGTCAGCCCTCCGCGATCACCACCGCCGAGGCCACGCCCGCGTCGTGGCTCAGGGAGATGTGCCAGGAGCGGACCCCCAGTTCGGCCGCACGGGCCGCCACCGTGCCCCTCACCCGCAGGCGGGGCTGCCCGGAGTCCTCGGCGTAGACCTCCGCGTCGGTCCAGTGCAGCCCGGCCGGGGCACCCAGGGCCTTGGCCACGGCCTCCTTCGCGGCGAAGCGGACGGCGAGCGAGGCGACGCCCCGGCGTTCCCCGGAGGGCAGCAGCAACTCGCTGTCCCTGAACAGGCGTTGGACGAGGGTGGGCGTACGCTCCAGCGACGCGGCGAACCGGTCGATCTCGGCCACGTCGATGCCTACCCCGATGATGCTCATGCCGAGCAGCCTACGCGCGACGGGCTCGGCCGAGGGCCAGGGTCTGTCCGGCGGATCATGCCGGAGACGCGGGCTGCCAGGTGCCGTCGGCTTCCTCGGGGTCCGCTCCGCCGGACAGCCCCCTGGGCGGATGCCGGGCGCCGGGGTGGAGGCGCGGGTTCCCTTTGCGCACCGGCGCCCGACGCGATGCGGGTTTCCACCCGTCCTGAGGTCATGCCCGATTTCACACTTTCCGCACCCTGCGTGAATTGAACCGGCGGTGCAGCCACCGCTCCGGGCGGCGTGCTGTCCCGCTGAGGGTGACCCCGATGGCGACAGCGCGTGCATGGCCAGTACTCCAGCCACCACCGCCAGGAC
>NZ_JBSFNN010000026.1:0-78398 GCF_053587115.1 Streptomyces sp. NPDC003697 | reverse complement strand
CAGGAAGCTGTCGGGCGTGTCTTGCCGAATTAGACCTGCCTGGGCAAAGGTGACGTATACGGGAAGCACCTTCCGGGAGGGAAATTCCTCCTTTAGCGGGTCGGCGGGTCGGCGGGTCGGCGGGACCAGCAGGACATCCGTCGGCCTGTTGTCCGCCGACAGGTCGCCCGGGCGGCGGACCAGCAAGAGGGGTCGTTCCGACGGTGTGCTGTTTCCCTGGCGTGGTCTGGGCAGGATCGTCGGCGACTGTGCGCGTGGTCGGCTGTCAGTGGCCAGTTCAGATTCCTCACCGGCAGCCAACTGACGAGGATCCTGGCCACGTCCCCGTCACCTGTCGTGACCACAGGATCGGGACCATACCGGTGACCTCTGTCCGACGAGGCGGTGGCCGACAGCGTCCGCGAAAGCGGCCTGACCGGGCCCGTGGCCACGCGTGCAATGGGCCGCGGAGTCTTCTTCGAGCGGGAGCGTCGCCTGTTACCGCAATCGGTTGAATGCCTGGTCGGCGTCGGCTACAGCCTCGGGGTGGACGTCGCGGGCGGCTCGACCGTCGGCGATCTTCTGCCAATTGGTCCGGGCGAGCACTCGTTGGACCGCGAGTACCTGGGCGGCCAGCAGGCGTGCCTGGATGCCTTCACCGAGGGCGTCCGCCAGTGCCTCCTCGTCCTGGAGCTGATACCGCGTGAGCCGTCCCGCCAGGCTCGGTGTGGTGAACACCAGCCGATGGAACGCCACCACCTCGGAATGATCATTGAGGCCGGTGACGGGGTCGTACCGATCGAGGCAGGCCCGGAAGTGCCGGTGCAGCGCCGTCACCGGCTTGATGCCGGACCTGCGGTCACGTACGACACGTGCCGCTTCGCCCTGGTGGTCCGCAAAGCGGTGCAGCACCAGGTCTTCCTTCGTGGGGAAGTACCGGAAGAGGGTCGGCTTGGAGATCTCGGCCGCCGCGGCGATGTCGTTGACCGAGACACGGTCGAAGCCGTGCTCCAGGAACAGCGAGATGGCCGCGTCGGCGATGGCGTCGCGCGTCCGCTCCTTCTTGCGGGCCCGCAGCCCCGTCGGCTCGTTCACCTGACCACTGTAACATTCGTAACCGAGTTGCCTTTTTAACCGAGTAACGTTTGCATGGGCAGCATGAACCGAACAGACATTGCTCCCGTGCTCGTGACCGGGGCGACGGGACGGGTCGGTCGCCTTGTCGTCGACCAACTCCTCGACGCGGGCGTGCCGGTCCGCGCCCTCACGCATCGCTCCGAGGCGGCGGCGACGCTGCCGGCGAACGTCGAAGCCTTCACCGGCGACCTCACCGTGCCCGAGTCACTCGACCCGGCACTGAACGGCGCCGTTGCGGTCTTCCTCGTCTGGACCGCCCCGCCTCAGACCGCCGGGGCAGTCATCGAGCGGCTGGCGGCCCACGTACGGCGGGTCGTCTTCCTCTCCTCCCCGCACCGGACGCCGCACCCCTTCTTCCAGCAGCCCAATCCCATGGCGGTGCTGCACGCCGACATCGAGCGGCTCATCGCGGCCGCCGGACTCGATTCGACGATCATCCGGCCGGGGATGCTCGCGTCGAATTCGCTGGCCTGGTGGGCGCCCGCGATCCGGGCCGGCGAGGTCGTCCGGTGGCCTCACGGCGCCGCCGAGACGGCACCGGTCGACGACCGCGACGTGGCAGCCGTCGCGGCGCGGACGCTTTATCAGGACGGACACATCGCAGGCGACTACGTCCTCACGGGCCCCGAATCACTGACCCAGGCCGCGCAGGTGGGCGTCATCGGTGACACCCTGGGGCGCCGGATCGCATTCGAGGAGATCGCGCCGGACGAGTTCCGAAGCCTGTCGGAGGCCGCGGCGCCCAGTTCGGTCGTCGACATGCTGCTCGCCGCGTGGAGCGCGGCGGTCGGACAGCCGGCGTACGTCACCACTGCGGTGGCCGACATCCTAGGGACGGCGCCGCGAACGTTTCGCCAGTGGGCCGCCGACCACGCCACCGCGTTCACGGAGGGTTCGTAACCTCGCCGGGCACGCGACCCGCGCCCCGGCCGCAACTCAGGCCCCGGCGCCCCGTCCACCCGGCCGCCGCCCGGATGCAGCGGATCCGGCCACCGGGGCGGCCGCCCTGGTGGCGTCTTCCGCCGCCTCGGGTCCGCCGCGGCCGCACGCTTGACAGTTCACACGGTCCGTGGGGTACTGCGAGTGCGAGGCCGGACGGACAATCGGGGGTGAGTCCCGTGCCGGAGCCGCACTACCCCAGTGTTCCCGAACTGGTCGCCACCGCCCGAGCTTTGGCCCGGCACCGGCCGGGCCTGTGCCGTCTGGAGCAGGTGGGCCTGTCCCGCGCGGGCAGACCCCTGCACCTTCTGTCCGTCGGCCACGCCCGGCGCGCCGTGCTGGTTGTCGCCGGCGCCCACCCCAACGAGCCCGCCGGCGGCTCCGCCCTCCGCGCGCTCGCCCGGCGCGTCGTGGACGAGCCGCAGCTGCGGGCGGACACCTCCTGGCACTTCCTGCTGTGCGCGGACCCGGACGGCGCGAGCCTGCACGTCACCCCGGCCCCGCGCAGCCTTCTCGAGTACCACCTGGGCTTCTTCCGGCCCGCCGGCCCCGAGCAGCCGGAGTGGTCGCCGTCGGTGCTGCCACCCGACCGGCTGCCGCCCGAGACGCGGGCCCTGACCGGGGTCATCGACGCGCTGAGGCCCTACCTGCAGGTGACGCTGCACGGGACCGACCTGGGCGGCAGCTGGGTGCAGCTGACCAGGGACGTCCCCGGACTCGCCGAGCCCTTCGCCAAGTCGGCGGCCGAGCTGCGCATCCCGGTGGAGACGGGCGCGTCGGACGCCGCCGGCTGGCCCGTCTCCGGGCCCGGGGTGCGGGTGATGCCGGCCCCCGGCGCGGACGCGGCGTATCCGAGCCTGCCGGACGACGCCCGCCACAGCACCTGGTTCCACGCCCACCGCTACGGCGGCCTGACGGCGGTCGTGGAGGTGCCTATGTGGGCGAGCGACCTGGTGGACGACCCCGCGCCCCACCCCGCCCCGGAGGCGGCGATACGGCGGCTCGCGCACCGGCTGCTGCAGGACGGCAGGGAGGTGGAGCTGGTCCTCGCCGACGCGCTCCCCCGCCTGGACGGCGCCGGCGGGCCGCTGCTGCGCGCCGCCAGGTGGGGTCTGGGCCTGGTGCCGGGCCTCGCCTCCGACTGGACGCGGACCGCGCCGCCCGACCGGACGATGGCGTACGTCAGCAGCGTGGACGCGTTCGGCCGCCGACTGCCGCTGCGGGCGGCGGCGATGCTGCTGCGGGTGCTGCGGGACGCCGGCGACCGGGCGGCCCCGCGGCTGGAACGGCTCGTGGGCACGTGGAGCGAGGCGTTCGCCGACCACTTCCGTGCCCGGTGGGTGCCCCTGGAGCATCAGGTCGAGCACCAGTGCCGCACGGTCCTCGCCACGGCCCGGCACGCCCGCGAGCAGACGATCTGACGGCGTCCGGCCGCACCGCCGCACGTCCACAGAACCCGCCCCCCCTCCTGCCCTCGCGGTGCGTCGCGGGGCAGCCGGACCGCGCCCGAGACGGCGGCCGGCCGCACCGTCCCACGCCGCTGCGGTCGTCCGCCTGCCCGCCCCCCACTCCCACCCCGCGCCGGCGCGGCCGTCAGCCGTCCAGCGCGAACACCTTTCCGGTGCGCGCCCGCATCACGCAGGCATTGCCGAAGGTCTCCGTGTAGTCCACCGCCCGGCCCTGCCACTCCCCGCGCGCGTGCCCCGTCACGGGCGCGTAGACCATCGAACAGACCCCGTCCGTGCGGGGGATGGTGCGGATGTCGCCGCGCGCCGTCCGCAGCTGCGCGCAGGCCTCGGCCGCGCGGGCGTGCCCCTCCGGCGGGTCGCACAGCAGCAGGGCCTCTCGTGTGGCACCGGAGCGGACGTCGCCGCGGGTGACGGACAGGTACAGCCAGTCGCGCTGGCCGGCGCTCCGGTGTGCCGCGTGGACGGGGACCGATGCCGCGAGCAGGAGGGCGACCGCCGCCGGCAGACCGCGCCGCAGCCTCCTCGTCGTCTCCTTGGTGGTGTGCGTCATTCCCGCTGTATCGGCACGGCGGTCCGGGGGCCCCAGTCCGGCTCACCCGAACGGGAGCAGGCGTGCGGGTGCCGCCCGGCCAGCTCGGCCGCCGCCAGCACCACCCGGGTCTGGAACTCGGCCTGGCGGGCGACCGGTATCCAGCGCGCCCCCATCCCGTCGCGGTACTCGGCGCACCAGGTGTCGACGAGCCGGTCCAGCTCGGGCAGGACACCGGCCGGATCGTGACCCGCGGTCCGTACGAGGCGGTGCAGCAGGCCCGCGGTCCGCAGCGCCAGCCGCCGCCCGGCGATGCGCAGGGCCGCGAGGTGACCGGCGGTCAGCGGCGGGAGCCGGTGCTCCGCGGTGCGGCCGGCGGTGTCGGGGTCCCACGCGTCGGCGAGCCCGGGGCCGACCAGCAGGTAGTCGTCCACGGGAGCGAGCAGGCGGGCCGTGTCCGGCGCGTCCGCGAGGTGGGGGCGGGCCCGGTCCAGGAGCCGCTCCAGCAGCCGGATGTCGTGGCGCAGCGCGCGGCTGACCGAGCGCCGCACCGCGTCCCCGTCCGCGGGCGCGGAGCCGTCCGCCACGGCGGCCACGCCCCACATGGGCGCCTCGACGACCGCGGTCAGCGTGCCGTGCCGGTGCGGGTGGAACCAGGTCGACTCCACGGCCGCCTCCGTGATGGCGGCGGCCAGGCCGCCCCGGCGCGGCGGCGGGATCAGGTACACGGCGGGACCCAGGTGCGGCCAGTACAGGGCGTCGTAGGCGCCGACCTCGCGCGGAATGCCGAGGCGTGCCGCGCTGTGCGCGACGCGCCGCGGCAGGCCGGGCAGGTCGCGGGTCAGCTCGACGAAGCCGCCGCCGACGTCGACGCCGTGCAGGGAGAACTGCAGGGAGGGCCGCAGTTCGTCCTGGAGGTCGAGCAGTGCGCGGGTCTCGGGCAGCGCGGCGGCCGCGGCGCCGTCGGGCAGCCACTCGGGCTGCTCCAGGAAGCCGGGCCGGAAGAAGTCCCTGAAGTACCGGCCGAGGGTGTACGGGCCGGTGAGCCAGCCCTCGTTGCGGCGGGAGCCGTCGGGGTCGAGGCACAGCAGCAGGTTCCAGGTGACGCCGGTGCCCGCGCCGGGGTCGGTGAGGACGCGTTCGGCCAGCCGCAGGGCGGTCGCGCCGCCGACGGGTTCGTTGGCGTGCGGTCCGGCGACGACGAGGGCCTGCCGCTCGCCGTGACCGACGGAGAGCAGCCACAGGGGTGCGCCCGCGCGGGAGATGCCGGCGCGGCGCAGCCGGGCGTCCCCGGGGTGGCGGGCGACGAGTGCGGCCGCGTGGGCACCCAGCTCGTCGACGGACGGGTAACGCAGGAGCGGCGGCAGGGCACACCTCCGATGCGGCGCCGTCGTTTCACCTGCTGTGCAGGCGTACGAACAGTCAGTCACGGCTCATGGAGTACGTCAACACCTCCGGCCGAAAACAGACTTGACCGATCGCCCCCGGTCGCGCCCGGGCCACGGGACGACGAGGGTTCAGTCGGCCGAGAGCCGGAAGGTGACCCGTCCAAAGGCGACCTGGTCGCCCTCGCGGACGACGACCGCGCCGACGACCCGCCGCCCGTTGACGGTGGTGCCGTTGGTGGAGCCGAGATCCCGCAGGATCCACCGCCCGCCCTGACGTCTGAGCTCGGCGTGCACGCGGGAGACCGTGTCGTGGGTCAGCCGCAGCCCGCTGGCGGGGTCGCGTCCTATGCGCAGCGGGTGCGCCGTGCCGGGGTGGGGCAGCAGCAGCTTGGGCAACCGCTCGGCCTGCCAGGCCCTGCGCAGCCGCACGGTGAAGCCGGAGACGGCCTCGACGGTGCCGAACACCAGGCAGATCAGACGGCCCTCGGTGCGCAGGTCCGACGTCAGCGCGGCGAGTTCGTCCGGACGGCGGGCGGCGAGCGCCAGCTCCATGCGCCGCACGAACGTGTCGTGCGACAGCCGGCCCACGGCGACGCCGTCACGCAGCACCTTCAGCGCTTTGTCGCGCTCCGCGTCGGACAACCGCGCGGGGTACGTGTTGAACTCGAAGGACGACGTCACGATGGTGATTGTCTTTCAGCGGACCGAGGGTGTCCAGAAGAGCAGGACAAGGCCGCCGGCCGGGCTCCCGCGGCGACACCGGACGCAAAAAGGCGGATGCCAACGCGGATTGATCGTGTTTGACGCACCATGGACGGGCTACATCACGGTGAGCAGACGAAGGGGAACCGTCCGTGCAGTTCGAGGTGTGGGCACCGCAGGCCGATCGTGTGACGCTCCATTGCGACGGCGCCAGGCGCGCGTTGGAGCGGGATCCGGAGCGGCCGGGATGGTGGACGGGCGAGGCCGAGGCGGGCGACGGCGCGCGGTACGGGTTCGCGCTGGACGACGGTCCGGTGCTGCCGGACCCGCGCTCGCGCCGGCAGCCCGACGGCCCCGACGGGCTGAGCGCGGTCGTCGACCACGCGGGCTACGAGTGGCGGAGCGCCGACTGGCCGGGACGCCCCCTGCCCGGCGCGGTCCTGTACGAGCTGCACGTCGGCACGTACACCCCCGAGGGGACCCTGGAGGCCGCCGCGGAGCGACTGGAGCACCTCGTCGAACTCGGCGTCACGCACGTGGAGCTGATGCCCCTGTGCCCCTTCCCCGGCCGGCACGGCTGGGGGTACGAGGGGGTCTCGCTGTGGGCGGTGCACGAGCCGTACGGCGGACCCGAGGGGCTGAGGCGCTTCGTCGACCGGGCGCACGAACTGGGTCTCGGCGTGGTGCTGGACGTCGTGCACAACCACCTGGGGCCGTCGGGCAACTACCTGCCCCTGTTCGGCCCCTACTTCACGGACACGCACCACACCCCCTGGGGCTCCGCCGTGAACCTGGACGCGCCCGGCTCGGACGAGGTCCGCGCGTTCCTGCTCGGCAGCGCGCTGGCCTGGCTGCGTGACTACCGGATCGACGGGCTGCGGCTGGACGCCGTGCACGCGCTGGTGGACACGCGCGCGTGCCACTTCCTGGAGGAACTGTCGGCGGCGGTGGACGCCCTCGGGGCGAGCCTGGACCGCCCGCTGTTCCTGATCGCCGAGTCGGACCTGAACGACCCGCGGCTCGTCACCCCGCGGGCGGAGAACGGCCTCGGTCTCCACGCGCAGTGGAACGACGACTTCCACCACGCCCTCCACGCGGCCCTGACCGGCGAGTCGCAGGGCTACTACGCCGACTTCGCCCGCGCTCCCCTCGCCGCCGTCGCCAAGACCCTCACGGGCGGCTACTTCCACGACGGGACGTACTCCAGTTTCCGTGGCCGCCACCACGGCCGCCCGCTGGACCGGGGGCGGGTGGCCGGTCACCGGCTTCTCGGCTACAGCCAGACCCACGACCAGGTGGGCAACCGGGCCCAGGGCGACCGCCTGTCGCACCTGCTGTCCTCCTCGCCGGGGCTGCTGGCCTGCGCGGCCACCCTGACGCTGACGGCCCCCTTCACGCCGATGCTGTTCATGGGTGAGGAGTGGGCGGCGGGCACGCCGTGGCAGTTCTTCACCGACCACACCGACCCGGAGCTGGCGGAGGCCGTACGCCGGGGCAGGCGGCGGGAGTTCGCCGAGCACGGCTGGGCCGAGGAGGACGTGCCCGATCCGCAGGATCCGGCGACGCGGGACCGGTCGTGCCTCGACTGGTCCGAACCCGGACGCGAGCCGCACGCGCGGGTGCTGGACTGGTACCGCCGGCTGATCGCCCTGCGCCACGAGCACCCGGACCTCACCGACCCCGACCTGTCCGACACCAAGGTCGCCTTCGACGAGTCGGCCCGCTGGCTCGCCTTCCGGCGCGGGGACGTCCGCGTGGCGGTCAACCTCGGCAAGGAACCCGCGGCGATCCCGCTCGGCAACCGCCCGGCCCGCGTGCTGGCGGCCTGGGAGCCGGTGGACGCCCCGGACGCGGACGGCGTCCTGCACGTCCCGGCGGAGTCGTGCGTGGTGCTGCTGCAGGGCTGACCGGCCCGCGGAGTCCGCGGCAGCGGACGCGGGCCCCCGGCGCACGCGGCTCCGGACGCCCGGGGTCCGTGACAGCGCGCCCGCGGTCCCGCACACCGCACCGCACATGGCCGGCGGGTCGGCAGGCCGCTGCCCGGGGCACGCGGACCACCGGACGGTTCCCGTCGGCGCCGGACGCCCGCCCGGGGGCGGGCCGGTCGACGCGGGGCCGTCCGGCGCCGGGCGGAAGCGACCCGGCGGACGGCAGCGGGGCTCGGGGCGCGCGCAGTGCCGTACGGCCCGCCGCCGCGGGTGCGGCACCACGCCCGCAGTGCCGTACGGCGCGCCGCGGGCGGGTGCGGTGCCGGCTGCCGACCGCAGCGGCCGTCCTCGTCGCGGGGCCCGTCGGTGCGGGTGTGCGGGTACCGGGGCGGTCTCAGGGCCGGCCGCTCGCGGCGTCCCCGTCCTCCCGCAGTTCCGTGACCCGTTCCAGCAGGATCGCCTCCCAGGCGTGGCGCAGCTCGGTCCGCAGCCGCGGCAGCGGGGTGTCGTCGCGGCCCTCCAGGTGGCCGGCGAGGCGCACGACCGTGTCGCAGCGGGCCAGCCACAGGCCCCGCAGACAGGGCCGGGCGCCGTAGCCGGCGAGGGTGGCGGCGCGTACGGCGGCCGGGGATCCCACGGCACGGGCGAGACCGGCGATGTCCTCCGCGGGGTCCCCGACGACCGCGTCCGTCCAGCCGAGGACACCGCGCACCCGGCCGTCGGCGCTCAGCACGAGGTGACCGGCGCTCAGGCGGTGGTGGACGAGGACCGCGCCGCCGGGCTGGGCGGCGAGCTGCACGGCGGCGGGCGGGGCGAGCTGGTTCATCCGTGCGGGGTCGAACTCGTCGGCGGCGCCCAGGCGTCGGGCGGCGTGCAGGGCCATCCGGCGCAGTGCCTCCAGGGAGCGCGGCGCGACCCTCGGCACCCCGAGCGTCCCGGCCTGCCGGACGGGCACCGCGCGCATCCCCGACAAGAGCCCGGCGAGGTCGTCCTCGCCGATCGCGGAGACGTCGTGCTGCTCGGCCGTGCCGCCGGGGATCCTGGTGTCCAGCGTGTAGGTCAGCCCGGGCGCCCACTCCCCGTGGCCGACGCTCGCCGGGACCGCGACCGGCACATGGGGACGGACCAGGTCCCGCAGGCGCAGCTCACGGCGTTGACGGACCGAGCCGTCCCGGTCGGGGGCCAGGCGCAGCACATGGCGGGCACCGACCCACCAGGTGCGGTGCCCGCCCTCGGCGACGGGCCGGACCTCGGGTCCTGCGGCGGTGTCCGCGCCGTCCCGGAGCAGGGTGCGGACCAGTCGGCGGACGCTGTCCGCGGTGGGTGTCGGTGCCTGGGTCATCGTCGCGCCGTGTGGTGAGGAGTGCGTCATGGGAGGGGTGCCGGGCTGCCGGTGGCCCCGGCCGGTCGAGCGGTCGGTCGGTCGGCGGTCAGTCCACTATCACCATCTCGCGGGTCGTGTCGTTCAGGCGGCGGCCGCCGTCCTCGGTCACGGTGACGATGTCCTCGATGCGCACCCCGAAGCGGCCGGGCAGGTAGACGCCGGGCTCCACGGAGAAACACATGCCGGGCACGAGGGGCTGCTCCTCCCCCTCGATCATGTAGGGCGGTTCGTGCGTGGTGACGCCGATGCCGTGGCCGGTGCGGTGGATGAAGTACGCGCCGTACCCGGCGCCGTCGATCACCGCGCGGGCGGCCCGGTCGACCTCCTGGCAGGCGACGCCGGGACGCACCGCCCGGAAGCCCGCCTCCTGGGCCTCCCGCACGAGGTCGTGCACCCGGCGCTCCTCGGCGGTCGGCTCGCCGACGTGGACGGTGCGGGAGGTGTCGGAGCCGTAGCCCTGCCGGAGACCGCCGAAGTCGAGGACCACCATGTCACCGCGTTCGATGACGCGGTCGCCCACCTCGTGGTGCGGGTTGGCGCCGTTGGGCCCCGAGGCGACGATGGTGAAGTCGACCTGGGAGTGCCCGAACCGCCGCAGCAGGGCGGCCAGGTCGGCGGCCACGTCGGATTCGCGCCGTCCGGCGAAGGACACGTTCCGGATCTCCTCGAACGCCGCGTCGGCGGCCGCCCCCGCGGCGGCCAGGAGCTCCAGTTCGGCCGGGTCCTTCACGGCGCGCAGCATGGGCAGCGCCTCGGTGAGGGAGGCGTAGGAGGTGCCGGGCAGCGTTTTCTGCAGCCCCAGCAGGTGCATGGCCCAGGCGTTGTCGCTGACGCCGAACCGGCCCCGGTCGTCGAGGAGGGGGGCCGTGACGGCGTAGGGGTCCTTGCCGTCGGTCCAGTCGCGCAGGGTCAGGGCCCCGGCGCCCGCCGCCTTCGCCGCGTCGGGGGCCTCCAGCGTGGGGACGACGAGGACGGGGTCGCGGCCGGCGGCCAGGACCAGCAGCGTGAGCCGCTCGGTGTCGGCGGGGGGCGCGTAGCCGGTCAGCCACGCGAGGTCGGGCCCCGGCGCCACGAGCAGCCCGGCCAGCCCGGCGTCGGCGGCCGCCCGGGCGGCGCGCTCCATCCGGGCCCTGTAGTCGTCGACGGTGAAGGGCGCGGGTGTGCTGCCGGTCATCCGGGCCTCCGGGTGCGGTGGGCGGGACGGGATCAAGGCTACGCGCAGCATCCTGCCCGGCTGAGAGGGGCAACGCGAGCCGGTCGGCGGTGCGGGCCCGGTCCGGCCGGCCGCGAGCGGCCCGGCCAGTGGTCTCCCGGCCCGCCCAGGTCCGCGAACGCGCCGTCATCACCGGCTCGCCCGCGCCCCGCGCCGGGGTCGGCACCACGAGCCACGAACGAGTGAGGCCGGTTGCCGGCACATGACGGGGAGGGCGGCCGACGGTCCCGGACGGCGCCGCGCCGGTGACCGCCGTGCCCGCGTGACCGCGCTGACGCGGTGACGCGGTGAGTCCGGCGGGCGCCTGCCCTGGCCACGCGTCCGGCGGTCTCCTGAACGGCACCGCTCAGGGCGTCGTCCGGGAGACCGGCCGAGGCGCGTTCGTGTGCCCGGGTCAGCCCACCGGCAGGGCGGGCGGCCGGTTCGGGAGGAAGCCGTGGGCGCGCCGGGACAGCCACTCGGCCTTGTAACGGTCCACCGAGCGATGCCAGTTGAGGATGCCGGCGAGCCAGTTCTGCAGGTCGGCGACATACCCCCGCATGATCTCGCGGGCCTCCCGCGACAGCTCGAAGTCGTCGTACACGACCGGCAGTTCATGGGCGAGGACGTGCTCGAACTGCCGCATGCGGCCGGTCATCAGATCGTCGACGACGGACAGCGCGGCCGGGTAGTCGATGCCGAAGAAAGTCTGCACGACGAGGACGGCGTTGTGGATCTCACCCTCGTACTCGATCTCCTTCTGGTACGAGAACACGTCGTTGAGCAGGCAGGCGTAGTCCATGGCCGCGTTCTCCAGGGACCGGACCGGACCGCTGCGGTACACCTCGGGCGGGACGGCGGGACCGTGGCCCATCCGGCACAGGCTCAGTGTCAGGTCCGAGCCGAAGGTGGCGCGTCGCATCTCCAGGTAGTCGACCGGGTCGGGGACGCGGTGGTGCAGCTGGTTGGACAGTTCCCACACCCAGCTCTCGGTCATCGTGTCGATCGCGCGTTTGAAGGTGCCCCGCCGGCCGGGGGTCATCCGGGCCGTCGTCCGCGCCCACAGGTCGGTCAGCGCGCGCTCCATGGCGTTGACGGGGACGACCGCTTCCTCACCGTCCACCGGCATGCACGCCGACAGACGGGCCGTGGTCAGCCGTGCGGCGGCCAGGTCGCGGCGGTGCCCGTACACGAGCGGGTAGTAGTCGTCGCCGTAGGTGCCGAAGGCGAGCCACTGCGCGCTCAGTTCCAGCTCCTCGACGGTGGCGTCGGGGTCCAGGCCCGCCGAGCAGAGCGCGAGGTCGTAGGCGCGCAGCTTGTCCTCGTCCCAGACGCCCTCCTGCAGGATGCCCGTGCGGTGGCACCACGTGGTGAGGGCGCCGCGGGCGGCGTCCAGGTGCGGGCTGAGCCGGAGCGGGAACGGCATGCGGAACTCCGGCAGCAGGGACGGTCCGACCCGCTGGTACGGCACGTGCGTGTGGGCGCGCAGGCGCCGTTCACCACCCGCGGCGGCGAGCAGCGCGCCGACGTCGGCGGCGTGGGTGCCGGGCCCGGCCGGGCGCTGCCACGGAGAACCGGCCGGACGGGCCCGCTCGTTCATGTACCGGCTGGAGCGCAGGTGCCACTCGTGGCCGCCGGACTGCCAGTCCTGCAGGCCCTTGGTGTACGCGGCGACCGCCGCGACCTCGCCGGGGGTGAGACCCTTGTCCAGGGCCAGCGCGGGCACTTCGGTGAGCGCGGTGTGCTCGAACTGGTGCAGACGCGAGGTGAGGACGTCGTTGACGGTGTCGGCGGCCTCCTGGGTGGTGCAGCCGAAGAACCTCTCCAGCACCAGCACGCCGTTGCTCAGCTCGCCCTCGTCCTCCACCTCCCGCTGGTAGGAGAACAGGTCGTTGCGCAGGTGCACGGCGTCGGAGAACGTCTCCATCAGCACCCTGAGCGGCCGCGATCCGGCGACGGACGCGGGGACCTCGGCGGTCGCGTACTCCACGAGCCCGGCCGACCAGGGCGCGCCGCCGACCTTGCGGCGCATCTCGATGTACTCGACGGGGTTGGCGATCCGCCCCTCGTTGATGTTGGACAGCTCCCACAGGGACTCGTTGAGCAGGTGCTCGGTGGACACGGCGAACCGCCGCAGCCAGGCGGCCGACATGGACGGCACCGTGCGCGCCCACAGGTCGGCCAGGCCCGCCTCGACCGGGTTCTGCGGCTCCGGGACGGGTGTGGCCGGGTCCAGCGGCATGAACAGCGGCAGCCGGTCCAGGTACGCCTTGCCGCCGGCGCGGTCCTGGCTGCGCTTGAAGGTCTCCAGGAAGTGGTCGTCGAAGAAGAAGACCCACACGTACCAGTCGGTGACGAGTGACAGGGCGGCCCCGTCGCAGTCGGGGTGGGTGTAGGCGCAGAGCAGTCCGTAGTCGTGCGCGTCGAGGTCGGCCTGCTCCCAGATTCCGGAGCCCTCCAGCATGCCCATCTCGCGGGCCCAGCGGGTCGAGTGGGCGCGGGCCTCGTCGAGGTGCGGGTTCAGCCGCGCCGGGTACGGCATGTAGAAGTGCGGGAGCTCGAAGGGCTGCTGCGTCATGGCCGGGCCCTACCCGTGGGCCGTTCGGGCCATCCGCGCACCCGGAGCCCATCACACCATCGCGTGAACCACCACGCCGAGCCCCGACGGACCGTGTGCCCACGGTCCGGCCCGGAGCAGCGTGTGGGTGCCGCTGGTGCACCGGCGCCCCTCCCCGGCGGCGGTCAGTGCGGTCCCGGTGTCCGTGTCCAGGCCGGTGACCACGCCGGACTCGGTGACACGCAGAGCGGCGACGGGCCCGGGGAAGCAGGCGGTCGCCCAACGCGCCTCGCCGTACCGGCGCGGGTCACACGCCGCCGATCTCCCGCTCCAGCTGGGTGGCGAGCGCGAGATAGGGCGGACGCCGGTGCACCGGCACCAGTCCGCGGATCAGGATGTGCCACATCTCCGCGGTCCTGCGGGGCAGCCGGGCGACCGGTTCCAGTGGCCGGCCGGCGACCCGCGTGCCGACGAAGAAGCAGACCAGGGAGTGCGCCACGGCGTGGACGTCGGTGTCCGGGTGGATGTCCGACTCCTTGACCGCGCCGAAAAGCCCGCGCGTGGCGATCTCGAGCCACTCGGTGAACGGGTGCCGCAGCGGGGGCTGCACCGGGACTCCCCCGAGGGCCAGCCGCAGGCCGGCCCGGGTGATGGGGCCCTCGACGGAGAGCCGGGTGAGCGCGAAGGTGACGCGCATCAGCGATTCCAGCGACGAACAGCCGCGTCCGCGCGCCTCGCTGGCCACGCGGCGCGAGGCCTGGGACTGCAGCGCCATGATCGCGTGCGCCAGGTCCTCCTTGGCCGCGAAGTGGAAGTACAGCGCACCCTTGGTGACCTGGGCGTGCTCGACGATGTCGCTGAGGCTCGTTCTCTCGTAGCCGTGCCGGTCGAAGAGGTCGGCGGCGGCCGTGATGATGGTCGCGCGGGTCTGCTCGGCGCGTAACTGCCTCGCCATCGACAGGACACTCCCGGGGCTGCAAAGAACGGGGCATGCCGTTTGTTTCTCACTCGGGGTACACGATAACTCACCTGTCTGCCGCAGCCACCCCGCCCGCGACGACGACCGCGTCGTCCCGGACGCCCGCCGGGGCGCGGCTCCGGGCCCGAAGCGGCGGGGGACCTGGGCATTGCCGCCGGCCCAGCTCCGAAGGCCGGGGCCGACCGGGGACGGGAGCAGGCACGAGGGGTATCCGGGGACCACGTCCGGCGGGTGGCCCGGCGGCAGGGCGTGAGGGCGGCGCGTCCGGGCGGTGACCGAACGCCGACTGAACAAACGGGTTGCGCGGTATCCTGGCGCCCACTGCCGACCCGGCCGGTGAGCGTGGTCCGGCGGCCGCCGGGCCGCGGGCGTGCCGGCGGGGCGGGGCGGCCGTCCGATCGCTGGGCGCGGCCGGTGACGGCCCGGGCTGCCGGACTTCGGGCATGGCTCTCCCTGGTTCCCCGGAAGGCCGTGCCGGGCGGCAGGCGCCCCCGCGGTGAGCGCTAGAGTACGAGCCGACCGGTTTGTTTTTCAATGAGACCGGGTGGTCCGGACCCGCGCGTGGCCGGCCCGGCGCACGGGCGGGAACCGGCCGGCCCCGGCAGTGGAAGGGTTCTCGTGGCGAAGCAGGAGCGCGCCATCAGGACGCGCAGGGCGATCCTGGAAGCGGCTGGCGCCGTGTTCGACGAGCACGGCTACACCTCCACCACCATCGCCATGGTGCTGGAACGGGCCGACGTCACCAAGGGCGCCCTGTACTTCCACTTCCCCTCGAAGGAGTCCCTCGCCCAGGCGGTGCTGGACGAGCAGGTGCCGTTCGGGGCCGTTCCCCCGCAGCCGTGCAAGCTGCAGGAGATCATCGACATGACGTTCGTGGTCGCCCAGCGGCTCCTGCGGGACGCCCTGCTGAGGGGCAGCGTCCGGCTGACCGTCGATCAGTGCGCGCCGCCCGGCGTCGACCACACCGGGCCGTTCCGGCAGTGGGGCGAACGCCTCATGGCGCTGATGGGGCAGGCCCGGGAGCAGGGCGAGTTGCTGCCCACCGTCGAGCCCCGGGACACGGTGGAGCTGCTGGTCGGCTCCTTCGCCGGGATCCAGCTCATGTCCCGGGCGCTGACCGGCCGCGGCGACCTGGGGCACCGCATTTCCGTGCTGTGGGGCCACATCCTGCCGAGCATCGCCGTGCCGGGCCTGCTCCTCTCGCTCGACACCGCGCCCGACCGGGGCACCCGCGTCCTGGCCGCCCTCGACCGGGCGGAGGACTGAGCCGTGATCCTGCTGACCGGTGCGACCGGCACCGTCGGCCGGCTGGTGGCGCGCCGGCTGGCCGGCGTGGCACCGCTGCGCCTGCTCACCCGCGACCCCCGGCGGGTCACCGCACCCGCGGGCGCGGAGGTGGTGGCGGGCGACTTCGGTGATCCGGACAGCCTCACGCGGGCGCTGACGGGGGTGCGGTCGGCGCTGCTGGTCACGGCGGACCCGCTGGCCCCCGCCCAGGACGGGAACTTCGTGACGGCGGCACGGGCGGCCGGTGTGCGCCATGTGGTGAAGCTGTCCGCCCTGGCGGTGGCCGACGAGGGGGCCACCGACCTGGTCACCGCGTGGCAGCGGGCCAACGAGCGGCTGCTGCGGGACGCGGGTCTGTCGTGGACCGTGCTGCGCCCGCGCGCCTTCATGTCGAACACCCTGGGCTGGGCGCGCTCGGTCCGCGAGGAGGGCGTGGTGCGCGCGGCCGACGGCGACGTGGTGAACGCGACGGTGGATCCGCGGGACGTCGCCGAGGTGGCGGCGGCCGCCCTGCTCGACCCGGACGGTCACGCGGGCCGGATCCTGCCCCTCACGGGGCCGGAGGCGATCAGCCCCCGCAGCCAGGCGGCCGTGCTCGCCGGCGTCCTCGAACGCCCCGTGCGGTTCATCGCGTTGACGCCCGAGGAGGCGTACGCGGCGCTGCGCACCCGCTACCCGGCGCCCCTCGCCGACGCCCTGTCCGAGAGCGCGGCCCGCGCACGGGCCGGGGCGAAGACCCGCGTGGACGCGACGGTCGGGAGCGTGCTCGGCCGGCCCGCGCGGAGCTACCGGCAGTGGGCCGAGGACCACAGGGCGGCGTTCGGCGGCTGACGCCTGTACGGGCGGGCGCCGGCGGGACGCACCCGTTGAACGCCCGGCACCTCTCCGCCGTACTGCACGGAACACATCTGTTCCCGCGCCCGCCGAGGAGACGTTGCGGATGACCCGGACCCGGACGACCGCATCCCTGAGGGTCACCGGTGCCGCCATGGCGGCGTCGGCCCTGCTCACGCTCTGGGCGGCGGTGCCCGCCCGGGCGCACGGCGCGCCGACGGATCCGGTCAGCCGCGTGGTGGCCTGCTCACCCGACGGGGGCGGCGCGGCCCGCTCGGCGGCCTGCCGGGCGGCGGTGGCGGCGAACGGCGCCCCGTTCACGGCATGGGACAACCTGCGGGTCGCCGACGTCCGCGGCCGGGACCGCGAGGTGATTCCGGACGGCCGCCTGTGCAGCGGCGGCCTGCCCGCCTACAGGGGCCTCGACCTGGCCCGCTCCGACTGGCCGTCGACCCGGCTGGCAGCGGGAGCGAGGCTCACCCTGACCTACGCCTCGACGATTCCGCACGAGGGCACGTTCAGGCTCTACCTGACGAAACCGGGCTACGACCCCGCGAAGCCGCTGACCTGGTCGGACCTGCCGGCCCGGCCCTTCGCCGAGGTGACGGACCCGCAGCTGACGCGCGGCGCCTACCATCTGCGGGCCACCCTGCCCGCCGACCGGACCGGCCGCCATGTGCTGTTCACCGTCTGGCAGAACAGCAGTACCCCGGACACGTACTACTCCTGCTCCGACGTGGTGTTCCAGCAGCCCGCCGCGGCGGGCGGCGGTGCGCGCGGGACGGCGGACGGCACCGGGAAGGCACCGTCGGGCGGCAGCGAAGGGACGGCGTCCGCGCGACCGGCGCCGGGCGGCGTGAGCCCCTCGGCCGCCGGCGACCGCACCTCGGCGCCCGCCGGACGCGCCTCCGGGGACCCGGCACGGGCCGGGGACGCGGTCGCCGGCAGCACTCCGGTGGCCTCCACGGCCGGCGGCACCGGCTCGGGGCCCGCCACGCCGGTGCTGGCGGGCGGCGCCGCGGCGGTGCTGGTGCTCACCGGGGGCGCCGCCCTGGTCCTGCGTCTGCGTCGACGCTGAACCCCGTTGCCGGCCGGGTCAGTTGACGTAGACGGCGGCCCCCGCGTCGGTCACCGGCGCGTACTTGGCGGTGAAGTAGCCGTTGGCGAAGCACAGCGACGAGCCGGAGATCTTCGTGAACTGCTGGTTGGTGAAGCTGATGCTGTTGTCGGCGTTGTCGGTCCTGCCGCTCATGCTCGGAGCCCGGTAGACGCAGGTGACACTGCCGAGCAGGGTGCGCAGTTTGACCGTCGTCTGGATGGTCGAGCCGCCGGCCGGTGTCACGGTCAGGGTGCCGTCCGAGGCGACGGTCGTGGTGTACGGCAGGTTGTCGACCGTGATGCCGTTGACGCCGAGCACCCCGGTGACGTTGCTGCTGCAGCTGGCGCTGTCGAAGGTGTGCCCGGTCAGCGACTCCGTGGCCGTTCCGGGTGCGGCGGGGTTGTCGGTGACGGTGGCGGTGAACGCCGACGAGCCGCAGGACACTCCGCTGGTGCCCGTCGCGCTGGAGTAGAACGTGGCGTGGGTGCCGCTCGCCAGGGAGGCGGTGAGCACGTCGCCGACGGCGACGGCGGCACCACCGCTGCCGCCGGTGGTGAGCACCGGGTCGGGGGCCGCGGAGGCGGGGACGACCGCGGGGAGCGAGAGTGCGGTGGCCGCGGCGGCCAGGGTGAGGAAGGAACGCGTACGCATGCGGGTACCTCGTTTCTGAAGTGGGGTCAGGAGGTGCCGTCGTTGCTGTCCGCCGTCACCGCCGTCACGCCCTTCTTGCCACGCGGCGGACGGGATGCGGCGGCCTGCCGGTGGCCGGGGCCCGGGGGGAGGGCGCCCGGCCCGGCCCGGCCGGGAGGAGAACCGGTGCGAAACGGCCCGCACGGGACGCGGTGCACCGGTGCGGCGCTGATCACGGGATCCGGGCGCGGCGCCGTGCGGGAGCACGCCGCGGGAAAGAGGAATCCGGGAAGGGTGCGCGGCCGTGCCGCGCGGCGGATCCGGCGCCACGGATCCGGGAGACAGGCAGAGTTGTAGACCCGGGATTCGACCGGCGTCAAGGCGGCGGACCGAAGAAGGCGGGCCGGCCGAGCCCTGCGCCAGGCCGCCCGTGGGAGGTGTCGCCACAGGTGGCCCACACTCCGCACCTTTCTTTCACGCACACCTTGAATTCGAATGTAACCCCCGGTAACTTCGCTCGCAGTTACCGTCGCGTAACGAGAAAGCCCTTGCACCCTCCGGGAGGTGCGAGGGGCGCGTGCCGCAGCCGCTGTCCGCGCCAGGACAACGGGCCCTGAACCCGATCAGCATTGACTATGCCTGGGAGCAGACATGGCCTCGTCCCCGGACGTCACCCCGTCCGCCGGCAACACCCCCGAAAGACCGGAAAGCGTTCTCCCCACCGAAACGCCCGAAGCGGGCACCACCGGGGCCGCTCACGCCGCGGACCGGGGCGGCCGGGTGCGGCTGCGCCGCGCCGCGGTGCCGGCCGTGCCGGCCACCCTGGTCGCCGCGGCGCTGGCGGTCCTCACCGCGCAGGGTGCGTTGGGCGTGCAGTTCGCGATCTCCGGGATGGCCTTCACGGTGACCGCCACCGAACTGAACGGCACCGGCTTCGAGCAGTTCGGCGCCCTGGACAACATGGCCGAGGACAGCCCCAACGCGGGCGACACCGGCGGCCAGGTGCTGACGGTGACCTCCGCGATCAAGAAGGCCACGCTCACCAAGCTGTGCCAGAGCGTCGACCTCGGCGGCACGAACCTGGTCATCAGAGCGGGCAGCGGCAAGGACAAGGTGAGGGCGACCGACCTCACGACCGACTCGACGGAACTGTCGGGCAACGCCTCGTTCCGCAACATCGAGATCGGCAACGACGCGAGCACGCTGACGAAGGCCGGAGTGCAGGGCCCCACGGGCATGTTCAGTCAGCAGGCGGACACCGTGCACATCGGTGACCTGCGGCAGACCAACTACGCCACGACGGCCGGGGTGTTCAAGCTGCCCGGGCTGAAGCTGGGGTTCGGCGAGACGGGCTGCTGAGCACATGCCGGACGCCGGACGACACGAGACCCCGGGCACACCGCGCCCGGGACCGCGGAGCACCTTCCGCAGGTGGCGGGCCCACCGTCCGTTCTGGGGCGGGCTGCTGCTCACACTGGGCGGGGCCGAGATCCTGCTCACCGAGAAGGCGTCGCTGAAAGTGATCCTGCACATCGGCATGCAGGGTCTGGCCGGCTACCTGCTGCCCACGCTGATGGTCCTGTGCGGTCTGCTGATCCTCTTCAGCCCGGCCCAGCGACTGTTCTACTCCCTCACCGGCGTGCTGCTCTCCCTGGGCAGCTGGGTCACGTCCAACCTGGGCGGCTTCTTCGTCGGTCTCCTCCTCGGGGTGACCGGCAGCTGCCTGACCTTCGGCTGGCTCCCGGACCAGGAGCCGCGCCGCGGGCGGCGCCGGCGGCGCGCGGAGGTTCGCCGGCCCGCCGCGACCGGGTGACGCCGGAACCCGCGGACGAAGACGAACCAGGGGATCGGGGGACGGGGGGCGGCGACCCGTGGGACGGCCGTGCCGGTGGCCCCACGAGGTGCGGCCACCGGCACGTGAGGGCTGTGCCTCAGTCGAGGCCGGCGGACTTCAGCCAGGCCCTCGCCACGTCCAGCGGGTCCTTCTTCTGCGACTGCACCTGGGTGTCGAGATCCAGCAGGGTGGCCGTGTCCAGCTTGGCCGAGACCGCGTTGAGCGCGTCGACGCCCTTCCGGGACAGGCCGGACTTCCGGACGAGCGGCTGCACGTTGGCGAATCCGAAGAGGTTCTGCGGGTCCTGCAGAACCACGAACTTCTCCTTGGTGATGGTCGGGTCCGTGGTGAAGACGTCCGCGGCCTGCACGGTGTTCTTCGTCAGCGCCGTCTGCGTCAGCGGACCGCCCGCGTCGAGCGCCTTGAAGGACTTGAACTCCAGCCCGTAGACCGACTTCAGGCCGGCCAGGCCCTGCTGCCGGGTCTGGAACTCCGGGGAGCCGCCGATGACCAGGTCCTTGGCGAAGGGCTTGAGGTCGGCGATGGACGACTTCTCGGTGAGGCCGTACTTCCGCGCCGTCTGCGCGTTGACGGTGACGGAGTCCTTGTCCTGCGCGGGCGACGGTTCCAGCAGGGTCAGCTTCGGGTCCAGCTTGGCCTCGATGGCGGCCGTCGTGTCGGCGACGCTCTTCGGTGTGGCGCTCTTGTCGAGATACGCCAGCAGCGAGCCGCTGTACTCGGGCAGCACCGTGATCGAGCCGTTCCGCAGCAGACCGTAAGTGGTCTCGCGGCTGCCGATGTTGGGCTTGTAGGTCACCTTGACGCCCTTGGCCTTGAGGGCCTCGCCGTAGATGTCGGCGAGCAGGGTGGACTCGGCGAAGTTGTTGGAGCCGACGACGACGGTGGAGCCGTCGCCCCCGCCCTCCGCGAGCGGGTTGCCGGAGCCGTCGCCGGAGGACGACGAACAGCCGGCGCACACGGCGGCCAGCGCCGCGCCGGCGGCCAGGGCGACGGCGGCCGGGCCGTAGTGTCTCGTGCTGGACCTGGTGCTCTTCGCGTTGGAGGTCACGATTTCCGTTCCGGACTGAGAGGGGGCGGATGAGCAGGGTGGCGTGGACAGGGGTGCGCGTGCGGCGCCGTACGCCGTCGATCCAATCCAGCCGGTTCTGTCGCAGTCAAGCCCGGCCGGGTCACCGACCGGGCTCGGCGCGTGCCCGGTTGTGCGGATCCTGCGGTGGTCCGCCGCGCCGCCCGGACAGGGCGGAGCAGGCGGCCCGTGCCGGGCCGGCGGGAGGCGTCACGGTCGTCAGCCGCCGCGGCGCACCCCTGGCGACACCGCGATCCGGGCGGCCGCCCAGAACACCGAGAGCGTCACCAGCGCCAGCACGGCGACCAGCGTGGCGCCGCCGACGACCTTCTCGTAGTCGCGTTGGTAGAGGCCGTCGATGATGTACCGGCCGAGGCCGCCGAGACTGACGTACGCGGCGATGGTCGCCGTCGAGACGATCTGGATGGCCGCCGAGCGCAGGCCGCTGAGGATCAGCGGGAGCGCGACCGGGAGTTCGACCTGGAACAGGACACGGAACTCGCGCATCCCCATTCCCCGCGCGGCGTCCACCGGCGAGGGGTCGACGGAGCGGATCGCCTCGTACGTCGTCACCAGGATCGGCGGTACGGCGAGAACGACGAGCGGGACCATGACGGGCACCAGGCCGAACCCGAACACGATGAACATCAGCACCAGCAGGCCGAAGCTCGGCAGGGCCCGCCCGGCGGTGGCGATCAGCGCCACGGTGTTGCCGCCGCGCCCGTAGTGGCCGGTGAGCAGGCCGGCCGGCAACGCGACGACGGCGGCGAGGCCGAGCGCGATCAGGCAGTAGCGGAGGTGCTCGGCCAGCCGGGCCGGGATGCCGTCGTAACCGTGCCAGTGGGCGCCGTCGCTGAAGAAGGCGCTGACGAAGTGCAGTACGTTCACCGGGCGACGTCCTCCAGGGCAGCGGCGGCCGGTTCGGGCCGGACCTCGTCGGCGGCCGGTGCCCCGCGCCGGATGCCGCGCGGCATCCACGGGGTCAGCAGCAGACGCAGCAGGATCAGTACGGCGTCGACGAGGACCGCCAGCACCGCGGTGGTCAGCACGGAGTTCACCGCGAGTTCGGGCCGGTGGTACTGGTTGGCGTCGTAGAGCAGGTTGCCCAGCGCGCCCTGGTTGCCGATCAGCATACCGACGCTGACGAGGCTGATGCTGGAGACGGCGGCCACCCGCAGCCCCGCGATGATGGCGGGCACGGCGATCGGCAGCTGCACCTGGACGTAGCGCCGCACCGGCCCGAAGCCCATGGCCGTGGCGGCGGCGAGCGTCTCCTGCGGCACCGAGCGGACCCCGTCGACGATCGCGGGGACGAGGACGACCAGGCTGTAGACGGCGAGCGGGATCATCACGGTGAGCTCGGTCTGACCGGTGTAGTCGATGAGGACGACGAAGAAGGCCAGTGACGGGACGGCGTACAGCACGGTCGTCAGACCCAGCACGGGCGGGTACAGCCGGCGGAAGCGCACACAGAGCTGACCGAGCGGCAGCGCCACCACCAGACCCGCGAGGACCGGCAGCAGCGCCTCGCGCAGATGGAGGCCGACCAGCCCGAGCCAGCTGTGCTGGAGGTCGCTGGGGATGTCGAAGAAGCGGTCCATGCCGTTCATCCGGCGACCTCGGCGTCGGCGCCGTCCCCGGCGAGGGCGGGGGCGGGGGCGGCGGCGCGGTCCCCGGCGGCCTCCCGGGCGCGGTCCTCGGCGTCGGCGCGTTCGGTTTCGGCACGGTCCTCGGCGTGCGCGCTGCGGATCGCGTCCGCGATGGCCGCCTGGGAGACGACGCCGACCGTCCGTCCGTCCGCGTCCACGGCGACCGCCCACCCGGTGGGCGAGAGCACGGCGCAGTCCAGCGCGGCCCGCAGCGGTTCCGTCCCGTACCGGAACGGCCGCCCGTGCGGCAGCAGTCGGGCCGGGTCCACCTGCCCGGCGGTCAGCTCGTCCGGCTCGCTCCAGCCCAGGGGCCTGCCGCCGGTGTCCGTGACCAGCAGGTGGGGCGCGCCCGCGGCGGCGCGGACGGCGGCGATCTGCTCGGCGGTGGCGTCCACGGCGACGACCGGGGCCGGGTCCGGCTCCAGCCGCCGGGAGGAGAAGAAGGAGAGCCGGCGGATGCCGCGGTCGGTGCCGAGGAAGTCCTCGACGAAGGGGTCGGCGGGGGCGGACAGCAGTTCGGCGGGCGGGGCGAACTGGGCGAGCCGGCCCCCGGTGCGCAGGACGGCGACCATGGTGCCCAGCTTGACGGCCTCGTCGATGTCGTGGGTGACGAAGACGATGGTCTTGCCCAACTCCTCCTGGATCTTCAGCAGCTCGTCCTGGAGCCCCTTGCGGACCACCGGGTCGACGGCCGAGAACGGCTCGTCCATGAGCAGGACCGGCGGGTCCGCGGCGAGCGCCCGGGCCACGCCGACGCGTTGCTGCTGGCCGCCGGAGAGCTGGTACGGGTAGCGCTTGGCGAGCGAGGCGTCCAGTCCGACGCGTTCCATCAGCTCCGCCGCCCGGGATCGGGCCCGCTGCTTGCTCCAGCCGAGCAGGCGGGGCACCGTGGCGATGTTGTCGACGATGGTGCGGTGCGGGAAGAGCCCGGCGTTCTGGATGACGTATCCCATCGACCGGCGCAGGGAGTCGACGGGCTGCTGCTGGATGTCGGCGCCGTCGAGGAGGATCGTTCCCTCGCTCGGTTCGACCATCCGGTTGATCATCCGCAGAGTGGTGGTCTTGCCACAGCCGGACGGTCCGACCAGGACGGTGATCGAGCGGTCCGGTATCTCCAGCGACAGCCGGTCGACCGCCACCGTGCCGTCCGCGTACCGCTTGGTGACTGATTCCATCCGTATCAAGACGCCGGACATCCTTCGGGTTTGGCAGCAGTGGCGGACTTCGGGCCACGGCCGCACGGACCGTGAGCGAAAGAGTCTAGACCCTGACCCCGGGGACCGCCGGGGCCGACACGCTGCGCGGGGCCACCGCCGTGACCGGAAACCCCGGAACGCGGAGAACGGGGCGGGCCGAGGCCCGCCCCGCACGGGTGCGGCCGCCCGGCCGGAGCGTCAGGTCGCCCCGGGGCCGCCGCTGCCGAAGGACCCGCTGCCGCCCGGACTCCAGCGGTGGCGGTGCTGGTCGTTGCTGCGCCGGGTGCCGGCCCGGTGGATCTCGTAGGGCATGAGCCGTACGCCGTCGTCGCAGTGCACCTCGTCCGGCTCCCGGACCTCGCGGACTTCGTGGATCGCGCCGGTCACCGGCAGGTGCGGCTGTTCGACTTCCCTGGGCCTGTCGGGCTCCCGGCGCATGACGCGGATACCCATCCAGACGGCCCACACCAGACCGCCGACCACGACGACGAGTCCGAGGACGAAGGCGCCGAGCGGGCCCCATGACGCCGCCAGTACGACGTTGGACGCTGTGTCCATGTTCTTCCCACCCGCCTCTGCGGAACGCGAAGAGTTGCGGTGATGTCCGGAGACGTCACCCGTGTCACACAGTGTCCCACCGAGCGCGGTCACCGCAAAGCGGACGCCGCGAGCCGGCCGGCGGTCCCGGCCGGGGTCTACTCCCCTGCGGGCGCCAGCCGGAGGGAGATGCTGTTGATGCAGTACCGCTGGTCGGTGGGGGTGGGGTATCCCTCCCCCTCGAACACGTGCCCGAGGTGCGAACCGCAGCGGGCGCACCGCACCTCGGTGCGCACCATCCCGTGGGAGCGGTCCTCGACCAGCTCGACCGCGTCGGTGTCCTTCGGGTCGTAGAAGGACGGCCAGCCGCAGTGCGACGCGAACTTCGTGTCCGAGGTGAACAGTTCGGCGCCACAGGCCCGGCAGGAGTAGACACCCGTGGTCTTGGTGTCGGTGTACTCACCGGTGAACGCGGGCTCCGTGGCGGCCTGGCGCAGCACCGCGTACTCGGCCGGGGTGAGCTCGGCCCGCCACTGCTCGTCCGGCTTCTCGACGTCGTAGGACATGTGGTCCTCAGCCCCTCACTTCGACAGACGGTCCAGGATGCGCGGTCCAAGGTCGGTGACGTCGCCCGCGCCCATGGTGAGAACGAGATCACCGGCCTTCGCCATTCCCGCGACCACGTCCGGCACCTCGGCCTTGTCGTGGACCGCCGTGACGTCCGCGTCCGCCGCCCGGGCGGCCTCGATGATCAGCTCGCTGGTGACGCCGGGGATCGGGTCCTCGCGGGCCGGGTAGATGTCGAGGACGACCGAGCAGTCCGCGAGAGCGAGCGCCCCGCCCATCTCCTTGCCCAGCTCCTGGGTGCGGGAGAAGAGGTGGGGCTGGAAGACGACCAGGATCCGGGCGTCGCCCGCGGCGGCGCGCATCGCCTCCAGGTCGGCCGCCATCTCGGTGGGGTGGTGCGCGTAGGAGTCGATCACCTGGACGCCGGCCGCCTCACCCTTGAGCTGCAGGCGCCGCTTGACGCCGGTGTAGGCGGCCAGCGCGGGGGCGAGTTCCTCGGCCGGCACGCCCAGGGACACGCCCGCGACCAGCGCGGCGACGGCGTTGTGCGCGTAGTGGCGGCCCGGGACGGAGACAGCGAAGGTGAGCTCCTTGCCGTCGAGCAGGACGGTGACCTCGCTCTTCAGGCCCTGCGGCAGCACCGACAGGACCCGCACGTCGGCGTCCTCGGACTCGCCGTACGTCACGGTCCGCACCGTCCCGGCCAGCCGGCGGGTCAGCTCCCGGGCGCCCCCGTGATCGGCGTTGATCACCAGCGTGCCGCCGGGCACGATACGGTCGGCGAAGGCCTCGAAGGACTCGTAGATCTCGTCCATCGAGGCGTAGTTGGCGTGGTGGTCGAGCTCGACGTTGAGGACGACGGCGACCTCGGGCGCGTACTTGTGGAAGCTGCGGTCCGACTCGTCGGCCTCGGCGACGAAGATGTCGCCCCCGCCGTGCAGCGCGTTGGATCCGGGGGCGTCGAGGTCGCCGCCGATGGCGTACGACGGCTTCCGGCCGAGCTCGGTGAGCGAGACCGCCAGCATCGAGGTGGTGGTGGTCTTGCCGTGGGTACCGGCGACCGCGATCGGGCGCAGGCCCTCCATCAGGGCGGCCAGGGCGTCGGAACGGTGGACGACGGGGATGCCCAGCTCGGCCGCGCGGGCCAGCTCGGGGTTGTCCGCGCGGATGGCCGAGGAGACGACCACACAGCTCGCGTCGTCGGCCAGGTGCCCGGCCGTGTGGCCGATGTGCACCGTCGCGCCCAGCGCGCGCAGGGCCTCGACGGTCGCGGACTCCTTCGCGTCGCTGCCCGCCACCTTGGCGCCGCGCTGCGCGAGGATCTTGGCGATGCCCGACATTCCGGCGCCGCCGATGCCGATGAAGTGCGGTCGGTCCATGGCGGTGGGAAGGCCGGCTGCCATGTGTCTCTCTCCAGGGGTCCGTACGTCGACGATCACGCCCTCCCACAGGAGAGCGCCCTTAGCCTATTCCGTACGTCCCCACCCCCGCGCGTGGGACGCCCCCACAACACCCCAGGGATCCACCCACCCGCAGCGAACACCACACCACAATCCCCCAAAGGCGCGCGGGGAACTGCGCGACAAGCCCCCACCCACCCCGCAGCGAACACCACACCACAACCCCCCGAAGGGGCGCGGGGAACTGCGCGACAAACCCCCACCCACCCGCGGGGAACACCGCACCGCAAGCCCCCGCCCCCACCTCCACCCCGCCTCCGGCGGAGCGCCTACGCCTTGCTGTGCGAGAACAGCTTCAACACCGGCACCCCCACCTTGTGCCGCGCCCGCGACGCCCAGTCCCGGTGGAAGAACTCCTCCACGTAGTGCGGATCGGTGAGGACGATCACCTCGTCGGCGCGGATCTCGTCGACGAGCGCCTTCAGCGCGTCGAGCGGATGGTCCTCGACCAGCCGCCCCTCCGCCTCGCCGCCCGACCCGCGCAGCGCCTTCAGGGACACCTCCAGGGCCCGCTCGCCGAGCTCCTTCGCGTCCTCGCCCTCCGGGGTCTCCCCCTCCCGCGCCGCCTCGTCGATCTCGCCGAGCGCGATGTCGTCGATGGCCCGCAGCAGCCGGTCCGCCTGGTCGCCGCGCGGCTGGAGCAGGACGTGGAAGGAGACCGGCTCCTCCCCGTGCAGGCTCGTGACAAACTCCACGTCGGCGGACGTCAGCGCCTTCTCGATCATCAATACGCTTGTGAACACAGGCGCCCCTTCTGCTCCGAGGGCCGTCGGCCCTCTGTCCTCCGTGGGCCAGTGCCAGCCCCTGCGGAAACCATCCTGCCCCGTGATCGCACAGGTACGGCCGCGATTTAGTGTGCCCGGCGCGGACCAACCGGAACGATCAATTCCGACGATCCCGGGCGAGGCGCCGCAGCCGTCGGGACGGGCGCCCGCGAGCCTCCGGCAAGTGACCAGCCGCCCCTCAGGCCCTCCGGTACCGGCTGAACAGGAAACCGTCCTCCTCCAGCAGCGACGCGAGGACGAACCGCTGCGGCACCGCGATCCGCGGCCCGCCGGCGATGCGCTGCGCGTCCCCCGCGGTGAGCATGGGGGACACGGTCAGGCACAGCTCGTCCAGCACGCCGGCCGTGACCAGCTGCCCCAGCAGTCGCGGACCGCCCTCGGTCAGCAGCCGGGTGTGGCCGCGCTCGGCCAGCGCCCGCACGGCGCGGGCGGGGTCGACACCGACCCCGTCACCGGCGATCACCACCTTGGCGCCCGCCTTCTCCGCCGCCGCCAGGCGGTCCGGGGCCGCCGCGGCGCCGGTCAGGATCAGCGTGGGTACCAGCGGCGACGTGAACAGCGGCAGCGAGAAGTCGAGCTCCAGGCTCGCGCTGACGACCGCGATCGCGGGCGCCGGCCCCTGCCCGGCCCCCGCCCGCAGCGCGGCGAACTCCTTGCGCGCGCGGGCCGGACGGTACCCCTCCTGGCGTACGGTCTCCGCGCCGACGACCACGACGTCGGCCAGGGCGCGCAGCGTGCCGAAGACCCGCATGTCGGCGGCGCTGGAGATGGGCTGCGAGTGCCCCTCGTGCTGCGCCGCGCCGTCGAGCGTGGCGACCATGTTGGCGCGCAGCCAGGGCCGCCGGCCCCCGGATGCCGGCTCCGGGTAGGCGTAGGCGGCGGCCAGCTCGGCCAGGGACCACTCGCGGTCCACCGCTCCGGCGCCGCGCGCGCCCGTCCCGCCGGTCCCTCCCGTCCCGTGAGGGGCCGGGGCTGCTGTCTCGTCGGTCACAGGGAACAGGCGTCGCATGCCGAGCAGTGTTCCACGCCGCTTAAGCTGGTGAACCGTGTCGTCCTCCTCCGCCTCCGGGCTCAGCAACCTCACCGACGGGGGCCCGCTGTCGCTGTGCGCCCGCGAGCCGCACGTCCCCGCGGACCGCCTGGTCGCCGAGATGGTGCCGCCGCCGCGCTTCGACTCGGTGCGTTTCGCCACGTACATCCCGGACCCGAAGCAGCCCAGCCAGACGGAGGCCGTGCGGGTCCTCGACGACTTCGCCGCCGGGCTCGACGGTGCGGCGGCCGCCGGCTCCGGCAGGCGCGGGTTCCTCGGCTTCGGCCGGGGCAGGGCCAGGGCCCCGAAGCCGGCCGGGCCGCGCGGCGTCTACCTCGACGGCGGTTACGGCGTCGGCAAGACCCACCTGCTGGCCTCCCTGTGGCACGCCACCCCGGCCGAGCCCGCCCGCAAGGCGTTCGGCACGTTCGTCGAGCTGACCAACCTGGTGGGCGCCCTGGGCTTCCAGAAGACGGTCGAGACCCTCTCCGGCCACCGCCTGCTGTGCATCGACGAGTTCGAACTCGACGACCCCGGCGACACCGTTCTCGTCTCGACGCTGCTCGGCAGGCTCGTCGACGCGGGCGTCGCCCTGGCGGCCACCTCCAACACGCTGCCGGACAAGCTGGGCGAGGGGCGGTTCGCGGCCGCCGACTTCCTGCGGGAGATCCAGGGGCTGTCCGCCCACTTCCGTACCCTGCGCATCGACGGCGAGGACTACCGCCACCGCGGCCTCCCCGAAGCGCCGGCGCCGTACTCCGACGAGCAGGTCACCAAGGCGGCGTACGCCACCGAGGGCGCCTCGCTGGACGACTTCCCGCAGCTGCTGCAGCACCTCGCCAGGGTCCACCCGAGCCGCTACGGCGCGCTGACCGACTCGGTCGGCGCGGTGTGCCTCACCGACGTCCGCCCGGTGCCGGACCAGTCGACGGCGCTGCGCCTCGTGGTGCTCGCGGACCGGCTCTACGACCGCGAGGTCCCCGTGCTGGCCTCGGGCGTGGCCTTCGACCGGCTGTTCAGCGAGGAGATGCTGAACGGCGGCTACCGCAAGAAGTACTTCCGGGCGATCTCCCGGCTCACCGCGCTGGCGCGGGACGCCAAGGGGCTCGTCGAGCAGGGTTGACGAGCCCCTCACCCCCGCGCCGGGCCGGGTCCCTCCTCGTCCCCCCGCGGCAGGCCCGCACCACGCCTGCCGCCCACCCCTGTGAACCGGCCGCGGTCCTCTCTCGACCCCGGCATCGGACCGGGCATATCGTTGAAACAGCTGCAAAAGGGGCAAGCGCCTGACGAGGGGGCCGTCGTCATGCTTCAGATATTGGTGTCCGCTGTGATCGCCCTGGTCTGCGTGGGCCTGGTGTACTCCGCGGCGGCGGTGCGGATCATCAAGCAGTACGAGCGCGGAGTGGTGCTCCGGCTCGGGCGGCTCCTCGGAGAGGTCCGTCCGCCCGGTCTGACGGTGATCGTCCCGTTCCTGGACAAGCTGCACAAGATGAACCTGCAGATCGTCACGATGCCGATCCCCGCCCAGGAGGGCATCACCCGGGACAACGTCACCGTGCGCGTGGACGCCGTCGTCTACTTCAAGGTCGTCGATCCGCCGAGCGCGCTCATCCGGGTCGAGGACTACAGGTTCGCCGTCTCCCAGATGGCGCAGACCTCCCTGCGCTCCATCATCGGCAAGAGCGACCTGGACGACCTGTTGTCCAACCGCGAGAAGCTGAACCAGGGTCTGGAGCTGATGATCGACAGCCCGGCCGTGGGCTGGGGTGTGCAGATCGACCGCGTGGAGATCAAGGACGTCTCCCTGCCGGAGACGATGAAGCGCTCCATGGCCCGGCAGGCCGAGGCCGACCGCGAGCGGCGGGCCCGCATCATCAACGCGGACGCCGAGCTGCAGGCCTCCAAGAAGCTGGCGGAGGCGGCCCAGCAGATGGCGGAGACGCCCGCCGCGCTGCAACTGCGGTTGCTGCAGACGGTGGTGGCGGTCGCCGCCGAGAAGAACTCCACGCTCGTCCTGCCCTTCCCGGTCGAGCTCCTGCGGTTCGTGGACAAGGCCCAGCAGTCGGCCCAGCCGAGCACCTCCCGGCCGGTCCCGCACACGACGGATACGGACGGCGACGCCCCACGGGCCGTCGAGCAGTCGGCCGAGCGGACCGCGGGCCCGCGCGACTCCGCCGGGCAGGCCGCCGGCGTGGCAGCGCCCCGGCCCGTCGGACAGTCCCTCGGCACCGAGACGTCCCGGGCCGCCGGGGAGCGGCTCGTCACGGAGACCTGAACAACGCCGGTCGGGGCACCGCCCCTCGGGCGTGCCCCCGCCGGCGCACCCGTGCGTGCGCGGGACAGCCCCGCCGTCCGCCTGGGCCGGGAGGCAGAGCGGCCACCGCGACCGGGGGGCCCGGCACCGCGGCCGGCGAGGACCCCGCACGGCGCGTGTCCGTCCGCGGCCGCACGGTGAGCGGCCGGCGACGGGGTATCCGGAGCCCATGAGCGAGCACCCGCACGTCCGTGGTTCGTACTGGCTCCAGACGGCTCCCGGCCCGTCCCGTCCCACCCTGGAGGTGGATCTGCACGTCGACGTCGCCGTGATCGGCGCCGGGGTGGCCGGGCTGAGCGCGGCCCACGAACTGGCGCGGGCCGGGCGGCAGGTGGCGGTGCTGGAGGCGCACCGGGTGGCGGCCGGCGTCACCGGGCACACGACCGCCAAGCTCACCGCGCTGCACACGCTGATCTACGACAAGCTGCGGCGCACCCGCGGACCGGAGGCGGCGCGGCTGTACGCCCGTTCGCAGTCCGAGGCGATCGAGCGCGCGGCCGCCCTCGTGGACGAACTGGGCATCGAGTGCGAGTGGGAGCGGCGCAGCGCCTTCACCTATGCCTGCGACGCGGGCCGCGTGGACGAGCTGCGGGCCGAGGCGGAGGCCGCACGGGAGGCGGGGCTGCCGGCCTCGTTCGTGACGGAGACGGGACTGCCGTACCCGGTGGCGGGCGCGGTCGAGGTGACGGGTCAGGTGCAGTTCCATCCCCGCAAGTACCTGCTGGCCCTGGCCGGCGACCTGGTCGCGCGCGGTGGGCAGGTGTACGAGAACACCACCGTGACCGGTCTGGAGGAGGACGGGCCGTGCCGGCTGACGACCAGCACGGGCGCGACCGTGACCGCCCGGGACGTCGTGGTGGCCACGCACTACCCGGTCTTCGACCGCGCCCTGCTGTTCACCCGCCTCTCCGCACGCCGGGAACTGGTCGTCGCCGGGACGATCGACACCGGCCGCGACCCGGGCGGCATGTACATCACCCCCGACGAGAACACCCGCTCGGTCCGCACGGCGCCGCACCCGGAGCCCGGGAAGCGACTGCTCGTGGTCACCGGTGAGCGCTTCACACCGGGCACCGGCGACACCCGGACCGGTTTCGACCGGCTGGCCGCCTGGGCCGGCGAGCACTTCCCCGACGTCTCGTTGACCCACGCCTGGGCCACGCAGGACAACGACCCCACCGACACGGTGCCCCTGGTCGGGCTGCTGCACCCCGGCGCCCGGCACACGTACGTCGCCACCGGCTTCGGCGGCTGGGGCATGAGCGGCGGCATGATGGCCGCGCGGCTGCTGACAGCGCTGATCACCGGCCAGGACAGCCCGTGGCGCGAGCTCTACGATCCGCGCCGGCTGCTCTCGACCGTGCGGGAGGCACCGTCGTTCCTGAAGCACCAGGCTCAGGTCGCCCGCCACTTCGTCGGAGACCGGCTGCGGCCCGTGCCGCCCGTCGAGGCGGTCCCACCGGGAGAGGGCGCGGTGGTCCGCGCGGGCGGCGACCGCGTAGCCGTCTACCGCGACGAGGACGGCCACCCGCACGCCGTGTCCGCCCGCTGCACCCACATGGGCTGCCTGGTCTCCTTCAACGCGGCGGAGCGTGCCTGGGAGTGCCCCTGTCACGGGTCCCGCTTCGACACGGACGGCAAGGTCGTCCAGGGCCCGGCGACCCGGCCGCTGGAGCCGCGGGACGTGTGAGGGCCCTGCGGGGGCCGCGCGGACGCCGGACGAGACGCCCGGCCGGGCAGGTGACCCCGCCGCCGCGCCGCCGTTCATATGACTGGCGAACCGTCCTACGGTCATCCGGTGATCCGATGTGTACGACCGGTACGCCGTGGATGGCGGGTGCGGCGCCTGGCCGCCGTCTGCGCGCTGGGAGCGTCCCTCGCCGCCTGCGGCTCGGGGCAGGCTCCCGCTCCGGGTGCGAGCGGAAGCCGTCCGGCTCCGGCGAGGACCACGGACCACCCCCGCACCCGTCCGGCCCCCGTCCCTCGCCCCCGGCCCCGCCGGGCTCACTCCCGCCTTCACCCACGGCCCGCGCACGAAGGGCCGGACGGTCGCGTTCACCTTCGACGCGGACATGACCGCCGACCAGGGGAACCGCGCCGCGGCAGGCGAGCACTTCGACAACCCGGCGCTCCTCGCCACGCTGCGCGCGCTGAAGGTGCCGGCCACCGTCTTCATGACCGGCCGCTGGGCCGAGCAGTACCCCGACCAGGCCCGCTCCATCGGCCGCGATCCCCTCTTCGAGCCGGCCAACCACTCCTACAGCCACTACGCGTTCACCGGCGACTGCTACGCCTGCCGACCGTGTCCGCGGACCGCATGCGGTCGGAGGTGGAGCGCGCCTATGCCGCCTTCCGCGCGGTGGGCGTGCCGCACCCGATGCCGTACTTCCGCTTCCCCGGCGGCTGCTACGACGACCGGGCGCTGCGCGCGCTCGGCGGGCTCGGTGTCACGGCGGTGCAGTGCGACGTGGTGAGCGGCGACGCGTTCGCGACGGACGCCGACGCGGTGGCGCGGCAGGTGCTGGAGGGCGTGCGGCCGGGTTCGGTGGTGATCATGCACTGCACCCGCAGCGCCGCCCCGACCACCGAGCGCGTCGTGCGGACCGTCGTCCCGGAACTGCGCCGGCGGGGCTTCCGCTTCGTGAAGGTGTCCGAGCTGATCGGGGCGGCGAGCGGCCGGCCGTGACGTCCTACGCTGGACGCATGAGTGACGACCGCACGGACGGCTACTGCCGCTCCCAGGACACCCACCCGCCGGAGGCAGTGCGGGACGACGGGCCGCCGTACGCGGAGTGCGTGCTGTGCCGGGAGCCCACGGAGTATCCGGAGTCGTACAAGGGGATCACCCTGTGCCCGGTCTGCGAGTGGCAGGAGGCGCAGCGCTCGGCCTGCTCCGGGTGACCTCCGCCCGTCCCGCACGGTGAGCGCGCAGGTCACGGCCGCCGCGGCGGTGACCCGGGCGCGTCGGGCGGCGCGGGGGCGCAGGGGGCGCCCGGCAGGTGCCTGGCAGACTGGAGGCCGTGAGCACCGACCAGACCATCGCACCCGCCGGCCCCGGCGGCAGCCCCTTCCGTTCCGCGCCCGGCGCCCGGGACCAGGTCCCGCAGTTCGTGCTGCCGCTGGTCGTCCGCGTCGAACGGGCCACTCCCCCGGCCCGCACCGACGCGCTCGAGACCGCCGCGCGGGCGGTGCTGGTGATGCTGAGCGACGAGCGGTCGCTGGGCGAGGGCGAGTGGGCCCAGGCGGTGCGGGACTGGCAGGACGCCCGCATCCGCAAGGTGGTACGGCGGGCCCGTGGCGCCGAGTGGCGGCGTGCCGAGGCCCTGCCCGGCATCACGGTCACCGGCCGGACGGCCGAGGTCCGGGTGTTCCCGCCCGTCCCACTGGACGGCTGGCCCAGGGACCTGGCAAAGCTGCAGGTCTCCGGCACCGACCTCGACGACCTTGAACCGCCGGCGGAGGCCGACCGCTCCGCTCCGGTGCTGTGGATGAGCCCCGAACTGGACATGTCCGCCGGCAAGGCGATGGCCCAGGCCGGTCACGGCGCCCAACTGGCCTGGTGGGAGCTGCCGGACGAGGAGCGCGCCGCCTGGCGGGAGGCCGGGTTCCCGCTCGCCGTCCGCACCGCGACCTCCGGCCACTGGCGTGAACTGACCTCGAGCGCGCTGCCGGTGGTGCGCGACGCGGGTTTCACGGAGATCGCGCCGGGCTCCTGCACGGTGGTCGCCGACCATCCGGCGCTGCGCTGAACGCCGGTCCGTGACCCGTCGCTGAACACCCCCGGCCGCCACCGGGTGAACGCCGGGTTCCTCCCCTGCGTACCTCCGGGCGGGCACCGGGGGCTCGCCGGCGAACCTCAAGTATTGCTCTGAACGTGCGGTGGGCACGGTTCGCCGCCGGCTGCCGGGGCCATACCCCCGTCAACCGGGACGGCCGTGCCGGGGTACGGCCGGCCTGGCCGGCCGTCGGGGGACGGACGGGCACGGGAATCGGGGGAGGCCGGGGGACGGCCGCAGAAGGAGGGGACCATGGGGCGACTGGGAACGGGGATCGGCTGGCGGCCGGAGATCGCGGACGCCGTGGAGCGGATGCCGGGTCTCGACTGGGTCGAGGTGGTGGCCGAGAACGTGTGCCCCGGACATCTCCCCGAGTCGCTGCTGCGGCTGCGGGCCCGGGGCGTCACCGTGGTGCCGCACGGAGTCTCCCTCGGTCTCGGCGGCGCCGAGCGGCCGGACGAGGGGCGGCTGCGGGCGCTCGCCGAACGGGCCGAGGCGCTGGGTTCGCCGCTGGTCACGGAGCACATCGCCTTCGTCCGCGCGGGCGGGCCGCTGACCGCCTCGACGCGCCTGGAGGCGGGACACCTGCTGCCCGTGCCGCGTACACGGGACGCCCTCGACGTGCTCTGTGAGAACGTCCGCATCGCCCAGGACGCCCTGCCCGTGCCGCTCGCCGTGGAGAACATAGCCGCGCTGCTGTCCTGGCCGGGCGAGGAGATGAGCGAGGGGCAGTTCCTGTACGAGCTGGCCGACCGCACGGGCGTGCGCCTGCTGATCGACGTGGCCAACCTGCACACCAACCACGTCAACCGCGGCGAGGACCCGGCCGACGCCCTCGCCGCGCTCCCGCTCGAAGCCCTCGCCTACGTGCACGTGGCGGGCGGCTTCGAGCGGGACGGCGTGTGGCACGACAGCCACGCCCACCCGGTGCCGCAGCCGGTCCTCGACATCCTGACCGACCTCGCGTCACGCGTCTCGCCGCCGGGAGTGCTGCTGGAACGGGACGACGACTTCCCCGCACCGGCCGAACTGGAACGGGAGCTGGGCGCGATCGCGGAGGCGGTGGCGAAAGGGCGAGCGGCGGCCGCGCAGCGGCCGGCCACCCGACCCGAGCCGACCGACGCCGTGACGGGGGCCCGAGGGGCGGCCTCCGCCGCCCGGGGGGCCGGTGCGGGGCCGGGCGCCGGCGTCGAGCCGGACGCCGGCGGGGAGCCGAGCGCCGGTGTCGGGCCTGACGCCTGTGGGGACCGCCGCCTCGTGCCCGAGGACCGCCCGGCCGCCGAGTCCGCCCGGCAGCGGCTCGCGCTCGGGCAGACCGCGCTGCTGTCCGCACTCGTCGCCGGAACACCCGTGCCGGAGGGCTTCGACCGGGCGCGGCTGACGGTGCAGGCCAGGGCGCTCGCGTCGAAGCGCGCGGGTGTCGTGGCCAAGGTCGCCCCGGAGCTGCCGGTGATCCTCGGCGAGGGCTACCGGCCCGCGTTCCTCGTGTACGCGCAGCGGCACCCGATGACCGGCGGCTACCGGCGTGACGCGCTGGACTTCGCGGACTTCCTGCTGCTCGCCGGGCAACCGGAGGACGCGGCGGCCCGGCGCGAGCTGCGGGAGTGGTGGCTGGACCGGTCCGGCCCGGCGCCCCGGTCACCACGCCCGGCGGCCCGTCTGGCACGGGCGACCCGACGGGTCCTCCTGCGCCGATGACCGAACGGCCGCCGCCGCGCCACTGAGCCGTGAGCCACCATTGCGGCTGACGGCCCCTCCCCCACCTCTGTGCCGACGCTCCTGCGTTGTCCGCGTGAAGGCGGTGGGTGGGCCAGTCGGGGTTTCGCAAGCGGACTACGCGTCGGACGACGAGGTGGAGGGCCGGCTGGACAGGCTCGACAGAGCCTTGGCACGCCCGTCCCCGTCAACTGGCTCACCTCCTACCTCAGCGCGTCAGGCGGCGATAGCTGATAGGGGCTGCTGCGACCCCCGACGAAAGCCAGGAAGTGCTCGGATTGCGTTCATGGCGGCGGTGCAGCCGTCGGCAGGCTGCCGGCCAGGCCACTGTCCTCTCGACCACCCACCCATGGGGACCCAGCCGCTGCGAGGGCTCGCTCTGGGCACGCACGCGTGCGTCGGTCGGCGCTGATCGCCTCGAACCCTGGCGGCGACAAGGCGGTGTGCCCGGATCAACATGCCCTGCCGTGACCCGTGATCGACTGGTCGGGGTTGTCATCGCTTATCAGTACACAGGCGCCGGAAACCGCTGCCGTCCCGGTCCGCTGCGCGGTTGATGTCCGCCTTCGTCCCCGGCCCGGGGCTCCTGGCCGGCCGCAGTAATATGCCAGTCACCTCACTCCCCGAAGCGCACTGACGTGCGGTGCCGCACAAGGAGGCACCATGCGACCGCGACCGCCCGTTCCCGGCCGAGGCGTTCTCAGTGGTACCGGGATCATCGTCGGCGGGCTGGCCGCGACCCTCGCGGCGCTGCTCTTCCCGCTCTGGTCGTACGCCGACCGGTCCGACCCGGCGGCCTCCGCGAACGTGCTGAACGCCCGGAGCGTGGCGACGCCGTACGGGCCGCTGTCCGCGCAGGACCGCGACTTCGTCACCACGGTCCGGCTGGCCGGTCTGTGGGAGCTGCCCGCGGGAGAGCAGGCGGAGCGCAAGGGGACCACGCGGGCCGTGCGGACGGCGGGAGAGCATCTTGTGCGGGGCCACACCCTCCTGGACGAGCGGGTCCGCGATGTCGCCGCCAGGCTCGGCCTGGGGCTGCCTGACGAACCCACCGCCCAGCAGCGGAAGCGGCTCGCCGACCTGAGCGCGGCGCGGGGCACGGAGTTCGACCGCACGTTCGCGAACACCGTGCGCCTCGCGCACGGCCGGGTGCTCCCGCTCGTCGCCCAGGTCCGCGTGAGTACGCAGAACTCGCTGGTGCGCGCCCTCGCCGACGACGCGAACACGACGGTGCTGGACCACATCGAGGTCCTGGAGGCCACCGGGCTCGTCGACTTCGCCGCCCTGGCCCGGGAGTCGGCCGTGAGCGGCAGCCCCTCGGCCGCCGGTTCGGCGGGCGACCCGCCCGCGACCGCGGGGCCCGGCGACGCGATCCCCGTCGCCCCGTCCGCGTCGCCCTCGTACTCGATGCCGCCGGCCGCCTCCAGCCCGCCGCCTGCCGCCTCCAGCCCGCCCCCATCCCGTTCCTGACCCGCCCGGACCGACGGGCCGTCACCCCCGGGCCGCGGTCCGGATGGTGAACAGGGCGTGGCGTTCTCGTAGGCCTCTGGCATAGAAACACGGCATGTTCTGGGTCCTTCTCCTGCTGCCGGCCTGGGCCGTCGCCGGCACCGCGTGCGCCCGGCTGTGCCTGGCCGCCGTACGCGCGGCGGCCGACGACGACGTGGCCGCGGCCCGGGAGCGCGAACTGACGCTGCACGAGGCGGCGTTCCTGTCCGGCGGTCCCGGCCGGGTCGTCGACCTGACCCTCGTCACCATGGCGCGTGAGCGTCGGCTGCTGCTCGCGCACACCGGCTGGGCGACGGTCGTCGACCCGTGCGGCCGGGACGAGTGGGAGCGGTGCGTCCTGTCGGCGATCGGTCCGGAGGGGCAGTCCCGGATCGCGCCCCTGCGGGCGGCGACGGCCGCCGCGGACGCGGTGCGCGGGCTCGCCGACCGGCTCGTCCGCGCGGGTCTCGCCGTGCCGGACGGGGCGGGGACGACCGTCGCGGCGGGGGTGCGCCAGGTGCGGGCGGCCGCCCTGGCCGTCCTCGCGCTGGGCGTGACGGCGCTGCTGATGCCCCTGCCGACCGGGATGCCGCGCCATCTGCTCGCCCTCTGGTTCGCGCTGCCCCTCACGCTCACCCTCAGCTGCCTCGCCCTCGCCCGCATCGAGGTGCACCCGTACGCGCGGTGGGCGTCCCCGGCCGGGCAGCGGCTGCTGGGCGCCCTGGACCTGCGGGTGAACGGCGCGGGTGACGAGCGCGCGTACCTGGCCCGCGTCGCCGTGCACGGCGTCCGCGCGGTCGGCGAGGCGGACCTGCGTGCGGCGTTCGCCCACCGCGACCGGCCCTGACAGGGCCGGCAGCGGGCGCGCGGCCGCCCCCGGCCCCGCCGGCACGGCACCGTCCGGCGGCCGTGCACGGGTGCGTCCCGCGAAGCGGCCGTCCCGGGGTGCTCCAGGGCGGGCACCGCCGGAACGTGCGCCCGCACGGGGCGCTTCGGGGGCGTTGACGCCGACACCGGCCGGGTGGTGCTTGCCTTCCCCGGGCAGTGAACGAAACATCCCTTCTGTCGCTGCCGTGCTCCGAAGGGATACGCCATGAGAGCCGCCGCCGTCCGCTCGGCCGCCGGGGTCCTGGTCCTGACCGCCCTCGCCGCCGCACCGGCGGCAGGCGCGAGCGGCGCCCCCGGCACCGGCATCGTCCACGGCACCGGCGTCGCCCCCGGCGCGGCCGCCGAGCAGCGCGGCACGGCGGTGGCCGCCGCGCGCGCCCGCGCGGCCGGTATCGGCTTCGGCGCGTGCGCCGGCGCACCGGACGCGCCGGGCACCCTGCAGTGCGGCACCGTGTCCGTGCCGCTCGACTACGCGCGTCCCGACGGCAAGCAGATCAGGCTCACCGTCAGCCGGGTGCGGGCCACCCGCAAGGACCCGCGCCACAGCGAGCGCGGAGTCCCCCGCAAGGGCGCCCTGGTCTACAACCCGGGCGGCCCGGGCGCATCCGGCCTGTCCTTCCCGCTGGTCGGGACACTGCCCCAGTGGACGCGCGTCGCCGCCGCCTACGACCTCGTCGGCTACGCCCCGCGCGGGGTGGGCCGTTCCGCGCCGGTGTCCTGCGTGGACCCCGCGCACGTCCGCAAGGGGCCCTCCCCGGCGCCGACGCACCCGTCGGAGGCCTACAAGAGGGAGCGTGTTGCGGAGGCGAAGGCGTACGCCCGCGGCTGCGCGCGGCGTACCGGCGAGAGCCTGCGGTACTACACCTCCCTCAACAACGCCCGTGACCTGGACGTCCTGCGCGCCGCGCTCGGTGAGGACCGGCTGACGTTCCTGGGCGCCTCCTACGGCACCTACTTCGGCGCCCTGTACGCGACGCTGTTTCCCTCGCACGTGCGGCGGATGGTCTTCGACTCGGCGGTGAACCCGGACCCGGCCCGGATCTGGTACCGCGACAACCTCGCCCAGTCGGCCGCGTTCGAGGGGCGCTGGGCGGACTTCCGGAAGTGGGTGGCCCGGCACGACCGCGTGTACGGGCTCGGCCGCACCGCCGAGCAGGTGCGGGCGAGCTACGAGCGGGCGCGGACCCGGCTCGCCACCGCGCCGGCCGGCGGCGCGGTCGGGCCGGGGCAGTTGCAGAGCGCGTTCCTGCAGGCCGGGTACTTCGACGAGTCCTGGCCGGACACGGCCGCGGCCCTGTCGGCGTACCTGAAGGGCGATCCGCGGCGGCTGGTCGACCTGGCCGCGCCGCGCCGGGAGGGGGCCGCCGGGGCGGAGAACGCCGACGCGGTCTACACGGCCGTGGAGTGCAACGACGCCCCCTGGCCGACGGACTGGCCGGTGTGGGACCGGGACAACACCCGGCTCGCGCGGGTGGCGCCGTTCGAGACGTGGGGCAACGTGTGGATGAACCTGCCCTGTGCCTACTGGCCGGTGCCCCGGCAGCGGCCCCTGGACGTGCGGACCCGCCCGGGCGAGCTGCCCCCGACGCTGATCCTGGCGGCGGAACGGGACGCGGCCACGCCGTACGACGGCGCCCTGGAACTGCACCGGCGGCTGGCCGGCTCGGTCCTGGTGACCGAGCGGGACGCGGGCACGCACGGTGTCGTGGGTGGCGGGAACCGGTGCGTCGACGCCCACCTGGAGGCGTATCTGCTGCAGGACCGGCTCCCGGGGCGGCGCGCGGTCTGCGCACCGCGCCCGGAACCCCGGCCGGAGAGGCCGGGCAGCCGGTCCGCGCGCGGGACCCGGGCCGGGCACTGACCCGGGACGTCCCGGCAGGGCAGGGCGGGCCGGCCCGCCGGGCCGGTCAGGCGAGGCCCGCGACCAGCTCCGCGACGTCCTTGCGGCGGCCCGTGAAGAACGGGACCTCCTCGCGGACGTGCCTGCGCGCCTCGGAGCCGCGCAGGTGACGCATCAGGTCCACGATGCGGTGCAGCTCGTCGGCCTCGAAGGCGAGGATCCACTCGTAGTCGCCGAGGGAGAACGAGGCGACCGTGTTGGCGCGCACGTCCGGGTAGCCGCGGGCCATCTTGCCGTGGTCGGCGAGCATGCGGCGGCGGTCCTCGTCCGGCAGCAGGTACCAGTCGTAGGAGCGGACGAAGGGGTACACGCTGACGTAGTCGCGCGGCGTCTCGTCGGCGAGGAAGGCCGGGATGTGCGAGCGGTTGAACTCGGCCGGGCGGTGCAGGGCCATGTTCGACCACACCGGCGCGAGGGCGCGGCCCAGCCTGGTGCGGCGGAAGAGGTTGTACGCCTCCTGGAGCTGGTCGCTGGTCTCGGCGTGCCACCAGATCATCAGATCGGCGTCTGCGCGCAGCCCCGACAGGTCGTACGTGCCGCGGATGGTCACGTCCTTGGCGGCGAGCTGGTCGAACAGCTCCTGGACCTCGTCGGCGTAGCCCGCGCGGTCCTCGGGCAGCACGTCCTTCAGCTTGAAGACGGACCACAGCGTGTAGCGGATGACCTCGTTGAGGTCCTTGGCCAGCTTGCCCTTGTTCGGGATCCTGCCGGACTCGGTGGTGGGGGCGTCGTCACTCATGGGGCTATTCTCCCGCTCCGCCGTGCAGGCTCCGCACCGGGTGGGCGGTGAGGTCCTCGGCACCGCGCGGGTCACCGCCGAGCTGGTCCACGGCGGCGTACGCGCCCGCGATGCAGGCCGGGATGCCGACACCGTCGTAGACCGCGCCGCAGACGGCGAGGCCCGGAAGCCCGGCGACGTGCTCGCGGATCCGGGCAACGCGCGCATGGTGGCCGACGGGGTACTGCGGCAGGCCGTCGGTCCAGCGGGTGACGCGGGTCTCCAGCGGCTCGGCGTCCAGGCCGGTGGCCTCGCGCAGGTCGTGCCGGGAGACGTCGACGAGGTGGGCGTCGTCGCGCTGGAGGATCCCGGTCTCGCCGTACCGCCCCACGGACGTGCGCACGACGACCGTGTCCGGGTCCTCCTCGGCGATCCAGCCCCACTTCCGGGAGGCGAACGTGGACGCCTTGATGGTGCGCCCGTCGACCGGCGGGACCAGGAAGCCGCTGCCCTCGGGGAGGTCGGCCTCACCGCGCCGGTAGGCGAGGGTGACCAGGGCCATGGAGGCGTACTCGACGGCCCCCAGCTCGGCGGCGGCCGCGGGCGACTCGGCGCGCAGCAGCGCGGCGGCGGCCGGCGCGGGCACGGCGACGACGACGGCGTCGGCACGCAGCGTCCGGCCGCCGGCGACGACGCGCCAGCCGCCCTCCGCGCGGCGGCGCAGCTCCGTGACGGGCGCCCCTGTGACGATTTCCCCGCCGCGCCGGCGCACCGAGTCGGCGACCGCGAGCGGCAGCCGGCCCACACCGCCCTCGATGCCCGTGAACACCGGGCCGGTCCGCTGGGCGGCGGCGGCCTCGGTCTGGACGGCGCGGACGGCCTCGGTCAGGGAGTCGTGCGCGCGGGCCGCCCGGAACAGCTGGGGAACGGCCGAGCGCATCGAGATGCGGTAGGCGTCACCGGCGTAGACCCCGCCGAGCAGCGGCTCGACCAGGCGGTCGACGACCTCGCGGCCGAGGCGTGCCGCGACGTACGCGCCGACCGCCACGTCCTCGCCGATCTCGGTGCGGGGCAGTTCCGCGTCGCGCCCGATGAGGCGCAGGCCCTCCTCCGACAGGACACCGGCGAGGGCGGAGGCGGTGCCGGGGACGCCCATGACATGGCCCTTGGGCATGGGGCGCAGGGCACCGCGGGTCCAGATGGAGGCGGTGGAGGTGGCCGGTGGCTGCAGCCGGTCCGTGAGGCCCACCTCGCGGGCGAGGGTCACCGCTTCGGGCCTGCGGGCGAGCATCGACTCGGCTCCAAGGTCCACGCGCACACCGGCCACCTCGCCCGGCAGCAGTTTGCCGCCGACGCGGTCCGAGGCCTCCAGCACGGTCACGCGGGCCCCGCGGTGCAGCAGGCGGTGCGCTGCGGCCAGTCCCGCGATCCCCGCTCCGACGACGACGACGTGCCGCATGCCCGTACCCGTTGCGCTCATGCCCCCACTCTCTCAAACGGCTCCGCCCGGCCCCGGCGGCGGTCCCGCCGCGGTCCGGTGTCCGTCACGAGTCCCGACCGTGACCTCATCGGAACCGGGAGAGGCCAACGTCCCGGGCGGCCCGGGCGTCGAAAGAGAGTCAGCCCAGTCCGTCACCACGTCCACGGGGGCAGCCCATGCACGCACGACGTTCCTTCCGGCCCGTCCGGGCCCTGGCCGGGCTCCTGCTCGCCTCGGCACTCGCGCTCGCCGGGTGCGGCGCGGGCGACTCGGACGGCAGTGCGTCGGACAGGAACGCGGGCGGCGCGGCCCGGCCGGAGGGGAACGGCGCGGACCTGCCGGGCGACGAGAAGGGCGTCCCGGGCGCCGAGGGGTCCGGGGGCGCCCGGTACGGGGGCGCGACGGCCACCGGGTCGCCGAGGCTCGCCCCGAGCCACATCGTCCGCACCGCCTCCCTGACCGTGCGGGTCCGGGACGTGCCGAAGGCCCTCGCCGCGGCCCGCGCGCGTGTGCGGGCCGCGGGCGGCTACCTCGGAGACGAGACCACCACCCGGGACGGCGACGGCGGGGAACGCACCCGTGTGGTCCTGCGCGTGCCCGCCGGCGCCTTCGACGAGGTCCTCGCCGGCCTGGCGGGCGCGGGCAGGCTCATGGAGCGCACGGTGAAGGCGGAGGACGTCACCGACCAGGTCGTCGACGTCGAGAGCCGCATCCGGTCGCAGCGGGCCAGCGTCGCCCGGGTGCGCGCCCTGATGGACCGGGCCACGCGGATCGACGACGTCGTCACCCTGGAGGGCGAGCTGAGCCGGCGCCAGGCGGACCTGGAGGCGCTGCTGGCCCGGCAGGCGTCCCTGAAGGACCGCACGAGCCTGGCCACGATCAGCCTGTCGCTGTCACGGACGCCGGTGCAGCAGACCGCCCACGACGAGCAGCCCGGGTTCGGGGACGCCCTGGCCGGAGGCTGGCACGTCTTCGTCACCGTGGTGCGCTGGCTCGCCCTGGCGCTCGGCGCGGTGCTGCCGTTCGCCGTCACGGCGGCCCTCGTCGTGGTGCTGTGGCGGAAGGTGGTGCGGCCCCGGCTGCCGCGCCGCCCGGTCACGCCCGTCCCGCTGGTGCCGGGCCGTCTCCCGACGGCCCCGCCCCCGCCCCGGACGGCCCCGGAGCCGCCTGGCCCGGGGGCGGCCCCTGAGCCGGGCGAGCACCGCTGAAGTCGGCGGGGGCCGTAGCGTGTTCGCATGAGCATGAGCCGTGCGAGGGGTACGAGAGAGCGACTGGTCGTGATCGGCGGCGACGCCGCGGGGATGTCCGCGGCGTCGCAGGCGCGCCGGCTGCGCGGGCCCGGCGAGCTGGAGATCGTGGCGTTCGAGCGAGGCCACTTCACCTCGTTCTCGGCGTGCGGCATCCCGTACTGGGTCGGCGGTGACGTCGGCGAACGGGACCGGCTGATCGCCCGCACGCCCGAGGAGCACCGCGCCCGGGACATCGACCTGCGCATGCGGACCGAGGTCACCGGGATCGACGTCGCCGGGGGCCGGGTCCGCGCGCGGGACGTCGACTCCGGCGCCGAGTCCTGGACGCCGTACGACAAGCTCGTGATCGCGACCGGTGCCCGGCCGGTCCGCCCCGACCTGCCCGGCGTCGACGCGCCCGGCGTGCACGGCGTGCAGACCCTGGACGACGGCGAGGCCCTGCTGGACACCCTGGCCCACCTGCGTGCCGGCGACGGGGGCGGGGGCCGGCGCGCCGTGGTGGTGGGCGCCGGCTACATCGGCGTGGAGATGGCCGAGGCACTGATCAAGCGCGGCTACGACGTGACGGTCGTCAACCGCGGCGAGGAGCCGATGGCCACGCTGGACCCAGACATGGGCCGCATGGTGCGGGAGGCCATGGAGGGACTGGGCATCACCATGGTCAACGACGCCGAGGTGACCAAGATCCTCACCGGTGACGGGGGCCGGGTCCGGGCCGTGGGCACCGAGGACGCCGAGTTCCCGGCCGACGTGGTCGTGCTCGGCATCGGCGTGCGCCCCGAGACCGCGCTCGCCGCCGAGGCGGGCCTGCCGCTCGGCCCCCACGGCGGACTGCTCACCGACCTGGCGATGCGGGTGCGGGGCCAGGAGAACATCTGGGCCGGCGGCGACTGCGTCGAGGTGCTCGACCTGGTCTCCCGGCAGGACCGGTACGTCCCGCTGGGCACGCACGCCAACAAGCACGGCCAGGTCATCGGCACCAATGCCGGCGGCGGCTACGCCACCTTCCCGGGCGTGGTCGGCACCGCGGTGAGCAAGGTGTGCGACCTGGAGATCGCGCGCACCGGCCTGCGCGAGAAGGACGCGCTCCGCGCGGGCCTGCAGTTCGAGACGGTCACCGTCGAGTCCACCAGCCGTGCGGGCTACTACCCCGGGGCCTCCCCCATGACGGTCAAGATGCTCACCGAACGCCGCACCGGCCGCCTCCTCGGCGTCCAGATCGTCGGCCGGGAGGGAGCGGCCAAGCGGGTCGACGTCGCGGCGGTGGCCCTCACGGCCGGAATGACGGCGGAGCAGATGACGGCCCTGGACCTGGGCTACGCCCCGCCGTTCTCACCGGTGTGGGACCCCGTCCTGGTGGCGGCGCGCAAGGCGGCGGCGAAGGTGCACGAGAGCGTTCGCTGAGGGGCCGCGGTTCCGCTCCGGCGACGCGGACGAGCAGGACGCGGCGCCTGACGGCGGCCGGGCGGGGGCTGCCCAGGCCGGGTCGTGCCGGAGAGCCGCGGGATCCGGCACGCTCACCCGGGCTGGAGGGCGCCGCCGTGTCCTGCCGACGTGATCCGCCGGACGGCCCCTGGGCCCTGTCGTCGAACGGATGTACTCGGGTCAGGGCCCGGCACGACGAGAGTGCGTGCATGGCGTCGCGGGGCAGACGCGAGGTCGACGACAGGCCCTAAGCCGTCCCGTTCAGCCTCGGCAGCGACGACACCGACGCCGCGCCGGCCGCCGTCACCGCCGAAGGCTGCTCCCCGGCCGGCTTGGCATGGGCGGCCGGCGGCCGGGTGGACCGCAGCCGGTGGCTGACGGCCTCGTCGAGGGTCACCGGCCGCTGCATCTGCGCCGCCAGCCGCCCGGCCTCCTGGCCGAGCCGGGCGACGTCCTCCCACGGCAGATGCAGCACCAGGGCGATCTCCGCCTCGCCGTCGGGCAGGGCGTGCATGGGTGGAGTAACACGGTCGTTCATCGCCTGTCCTCACGTCGTCCCCGCGGCCCGCCTTCGCCGGGTCGCCTGCGGTTGAGGAGACATACGCACGCGGGGGCGTCGACGTTCACCGATTCGCCGGACGCATCGAGGGCACTACTTCCTCGTGGTCATACCCGTTCATGACGTGAACCCGGTGCGGAGCACCCCCTGGGTGACGTACGCCCTCATCGCCGTGAACATCGCGGTGTTCCTCCTCACGCCCGGTCTCGCGGGGTCCGTGGCGGGCGACAGCAACCTGGCCCAGCTGTGCCACGTGCAGGCCTTCATGGAGCACTGGGCGGCGGTGCCGCGCGAGCTGATTCATGGTCAGATGCCGCGGCTGGTGCCGACCGGCGCGGTCGGCGTGGGCCCGCAGGGGCCGGGCTGCGTGGTGGCGCCGCCCACCTACGACAAGTCCCCCGCGCTGTCGGTGTTCACGGCGATGTTCCTGCACGGCGGCTGGCTGCACCTGCTGGGCAACATGCTCTTCCTGTTGATCTTCGGCAACAACGTCGAGGACCGCATGGGCCACCTGCGGTTCCTCGCGTTCTACGTCGTCTGCGGCTACGCGGCCGGCTACAGCTTCGCGCTGCTCAACGCCCACTCGGCCGAGCCGCTGATCGGCGCGTCCGGGGCGATCGCGGGGGTCCTGGGCGCCTATCTGGTGCTGTACCCCAGGGCCCGGGTCTGGGTGCTGGTGCCGTTCCTGATCTTCCTGCCGCTGCGCCTGCCGGCCTGGCTGGTGCTGGGCTTCTGGTTCGGGCTGCAGGCGGTGTACTCGTCCGGCCAGGGCGTCTCCGCCGCGGGGACCGTGGCGTACACGGCCCATGTCGTCGGCTTTGTGGTGGGCATGCTGATCGCGCTGCCGCTGCGCCGGGGCACGCCCCCGCCGCCGGAACCGCGCGGCCTGCTCTTCGGCAGGCAGGCGCGGGCCCGGCAGACGTGGTGAGGGCGCGTCAGCGGGCAGTGTGCGTGTGCACGTACTCGGTGAGCCGGGTCAGGGCGTCCGGGTCCGTCGTCGGCAGCACGCCGTGGCCGAGGTTGAAGACATGGCCCTCCAGGCCCGCGGCCGCGTCCAGCACCTCACGGGTCTTGGCCTCGACCGCCTCCGGGGAGGAGAACAGCACGGCCGGGTCGAGGTTGCCCTGGAGCGCCTTGCCGGGGCCGACGCGGCGCGCGGCCTCGTCGAGCGGGACGCGCCAGTCGACGCCGACGACGTCCGCGCCGGCCTCGCCCATCGGGCCCAGCAGCTCGCCGGTGCCGACGCCGAAGTGGATGCGCGGGACGCCGTACCCGGCGACCGCCTCGAAGACCTTGCGGGAGGCGGGCAGCACCGAGCGACGGTAGTCGGCCGGGGCGAGCGCGCCGACCCAGGAGTCGAAGAGCTGCACCGCGCCGGCGCCCGCCTCGATCTGCACCGTGAGGAAGGCGGCGGTGATGTCGGCGAGGCGGTCGAGCAGGTCGGCCCACAGCTGCGGGTCGCCGTACATGAGCGCCTTGGTGTGCTCGTGGTTGCGGGACGGGCCGCCCTCCACGAGGTAGCTCGCCAGGGTGAAGGGCGCCCCCGCGAAGCCGATCAGCGGCGTGGCGCCGAGCTCGGCGGTCAGCAGGCCGATCGCCTCGGTGACGTAGGAGACGTCCTCGGGTGTGAGGTCGCGCAGCCGCGCCAGGTCCGCGCGGGAGCGGATCGGCTGCTCGACGACCGGGCCGACGCCGGGCTTGATGTCCAGGTCGACACCAATGGCCTTCAGCGGCACGACGATGTCGCTGAAGTAGATCGCCGCGTCCACGCCGTGCCGGCGCACCGGCTGGAGCGTGATCTCGGTGATCAGCTCGGGCCGCATGCAGGACTCGAGCATCGGGACGCCCTCGCGCACCTTGCGGTACTCCGGCAGCGAGCGCCCGGCCTGCCGCATGAACCACACCGGTGTGTGCGGCACGGCCTCGCGCCTGCACGCCCTGAGGAAGGCGGAGTCGTACGTGGCTTTCGGCGGCGACGGCTGCGGCTGGCGGCCCGCGGGGGTCTCGTTGGCACTCACAGGGGCAAGTCTCGCACGGCGCCGGAGGGCCGCCCGCCGCGGTCCGCGCCGTCCGACGGCGGCGCGGCGCCCGTTCCGGGCCGCCGCACCGCAAGGGCCGGGTGGGGTGTCTTGCCCTGCACGACAGCCCGGTTCCCCTTAATCTTCCCGGCATGGCTGCGGCTCAGGGACGACGGTCGGACGACGCTGACGGAACGGACGACGGGAAGGAGGGGGACGGCCATGGGAGCAGTGCGGTTCCGTTGCCCTTCCGGGCCGCCGTCGACGCGCTGAGGACCGCGCGGCTGCGGCCGCAGGTCGAGGTCGAGCAGGTGCCCGCGCCGCAACGGCTGGCGCCGTTCGCCTACGCCCTGGAGGCCACGGTCGTCGACGGCGACCAGGACCTGGCCGACGGCCGTCTGGTGCTGCTGCACGACCCGGCCGGACACGACGCCTGGCGGGGCACCTTCCGCCTGGTGACGCTGGTGCGCGCGGAGCTGGAGCCGGAAATGGCCGCCGACCCGCTGCTGCCGGACGTGTGCTGGTCGTGGCTGACCGGCGCGCTGGAGGCGCGCGGCCTTGCCGCCGGCGAGCCGAGCGGCACCGTCACGCGCGCGAGCTCCCACTACTTCGGCGGGCTGTCCGCCCGTCCTGCCGCCTCGCAGATCGAGATCCGGGCCTCCTGGACGCCCCGGGAGAGCCTGGGCGGGGCCCCGGACACCGCCGCCCACCTCGCTTCCTGGTGCGACCTGCTCGCCCAGGTCGCGGGCCTGCCACCGGCCGGGCCGGGCGACGCGTCGGTGGTGACGCTGCCGCAGCGGCGCGGCCCGCAGCCGCGCTGAGCCCACGGGCCCGCGGACAGCCGTTTTTCGGACACCTGAGCCGAGCGGTGACACACCGGGGCGCCGGGCCGCCCGGACCGGCGGACCGCCGTTGTCCCGGGCCCGCCCCTGCCGGTTCCCCGCCCGGTCCCGCGCCGCGTCCGGGGCCGCCGAGCGCCTCGCCCGCCTCCCGGGCCTCCTGAAGCTCCACCGTCCCACGGACCGTTCGACTCCTGGACTCTTGACTTCTTGCCCTCTTGTCCGATCTTCGCGGCGGCGGCATGCCGACTCGTCGCCGTGTCTTTGTCGATACGGCCACATTCGAGCCCGAATCGAACCCGAACGGCCGCGAGTGAACCGATTCGATCTTCGGGCATTCGCTCGCACGTCTGAATTGCACGCATTCTTACTCACCAGATCGTGATCATTCTCTAAAGGACAGCGGGTTTGATGCCGAAGACGACTGTGACCTTGAAAGCACGGTTCGTCCCGGCTTCATCCCCACAAGCCGGCCCCGTCCCCCACCCCCAGGAGGCCTGGTGTCCGTTCTCCTCGAGCAGCCCTCAAGCCTGGTCGCCTACCGCCCGAACAAACCGACCGCCATGGTCGTCGTGGCGGACCCGCGCGTCCGGTCCACCGTCACCCGTCATCTGTGGGCGCTCGGAGTCCGCGACGTCATCGAGGCGTCGTCGATCGCCGAAGCCCGTCCCCGCGTCGCCAGCCCGCGGGACATCTGCGTCGCCGACGTCCACCTGCCCGACGGCTCGGGGCTCACGCTGCTGTCCGAGACCCGTGCCGCCGGCTGGCCCAACGGGCTGGCCCTGTCCGCCGCCGACGACATCGGCGCCGTTCGCAACGCCCTCGCGGGCGGGGTGAAGGGTTACGTCGTCACCGGCACCCGCACCAACCTCGGGCTCCCCTCCCGACCCGGTGCCGCTCCCATCGGCGCCGCCGCCGCGCGCCTGCACCGCCGCCCCCCGGGTGCCCCGAGCCACCCGGGCGGCTACCGCGAGCTGTCCGGCCGCGAGGTGGAGGTGCTGCGACTGGTCGCCGAAGGCCAGTCGAACAAGGCGATCGGCGTCTCGATGGGCCTGTCCGCGCTGACCGTCAAGAGCCACCTCGCCCGCATCGCCCGCAAGCTCGGCACGGGAGACCGCGCCGGCATGGTCGCGGTGGCCCTGCGGACCGGCATCATCCACTGACCGCGAGCCGTCTCGTCACTACTCGTCAGCCGTCACTCATCACCCGTACGAAGCAACCCCCTCACGGAACTTTTCCTTCACCGGCCACCGCCCGCGACGAAACCCCTGAAGACCGGCGTCCACCGAGACTTCCCTCCGTCTCCCCCTCCCCCACCCCCGTCCCTCCTCCCTTGCGTCCTGTGCCCTGCGTCCTCGCTTCCGCAGCCCTCTTCGCCGAGCCGCCGAAGAGCCGCGACGCCCACCGGCGCGAACGGGACCGGCCCTCGGTTCCACCGCGTCCCACCGCGAGTCGTGGACCGGACGTGTCACCGAGCTGACCGGTTTGCGACCCTCCGGCGCCCGTCGACGGAACGTTCCGTCGGCGGGCGCCGTCCATGCACGGATACTCTTGACATGTGACCGACGCCCAAAAGACCGCAGCAGACAGTTCACTGCGAACCACCGGGGGCGCCCCTCCGGACGACGGCGGATCTTCTGGCACAGGGGAGCCGATCCCGTTGCTCGAGCCGCGCGAGGGCATTCCGCCCGTCGTCGCCGACGAGGACGCGCTCGCCGAGGTGGTCGCCGCCTTCGCGGCCGGCTCCGGCCCCGTCGCCGTCGACGCCGAGCGCGCGTCCGGCTACCGCTACGGCCAGCGCGCCTACCTGGTGCAGCTGCGCCGGCAGGGCGCCGGCACCGCGCTGATCGACCCCATCGCCTGCCCCGACCTGTCCGGCCTCGGCGACGCGCTGTCCGGGGTGGAGTGGGTGCTGCACGCGGCCACCCAGGACCTGCCGTGTCTGCGGGACATAGGCATGCGGCCCACCGGGCTGTTCGACACCGAGCTCGCCGGCCGGCTCGCCGGGTTCCCCCGCGTGGGGCTCGGCGCCATGGTCGAGGGGGTGCTCGGCTTCGTGCTCGAGAAGGGGCATTCCGCCGTCGACTGGTCGACACGCCCGCTCCCCGAACCCTGGCTGCGCTACGCCGCCCTCGACGTGGAACTGCTCGTCGACCTGCGGGACGCCCTGGAGAAGGAGCTGGACCGGCAGGGCAAGCTGGAGTGGGCCCGGCAGGAGTTCGACGCCATCGCCTCGGCGCCGCCGCCCGAGCCGCGCAGGGACCCCTGGCGGCGCACGTCCGGGATGCACAAGGTGCGGCGCAGGCGGCAGCTGGCCGTTGTCCGCGAGCTGTGGCAGACCCGGGACCGGATCGCGCAGCGGCGCGACGTCTCGCCGGGGAAGGTGCTCGGGGACGCCGCGATCGTCGAGGCCGCGCTCGGCCTGCCGTCGAACGTGCACGCGCTCGCCGCGCTGAACGGGTTCGGCCACCGCATGGGCCGGCGCCAGCTGGAGCAGTGGCAGGCCGCGGTGGACCGTGCCAAGGCCCTGCCCGACGCGGAGCTGCCGCAGCCCGGCCAGCAGGTGGCCGGCCCGCCGCCGCCGAGGGCGTGGGCCGACAAGGACCCGGCGGCGGCCGCCCGGCTGTCGGCGGCCCGGGCCGGTGTCTCGGCGCTGGCCGAGCGGCTCTCCATGCCGCAGGAGAACCTCGTCGCGCCGGACACGGTGCGCCGGCTGTGCTGGGAACCGCCGAAGGACGCCGACGCCACGGCGGTGGCGGCGGCCCTGGCCGGGTACGGTGCGCGGCCCTGGCAGGTCGAGCAGGTGACCTCGGTGCTGGTGGAGGCGCTGTCCGCGAACGACGCGTAGGGCCGGCGGGGTAGGGACCCCGCCCCGGGGGCCGGACACCTCGTCGCCCGGTGGCCGGCCGGTGGCTGCCGGCGCCTCGTCGCCCGGTGGCCGGCCGGTGGGCTGGGCCGGTCGTGCGGTTTCCCGTGGTCCTTTCCAGGCGCGCCGACCCCCCGTTCCTCGCGAGGGGGCCCCGAGGCGGAGCAGAATCGTCGGGATCGCGCCCGGATCGGCTGCTCGGCCGCGCCGTGGAGGTGTGACGTTCGCCGCTCCCCCCGGGGGGACTGTGCAGCTACGTTACCCACAAGTAGCATGGACCTGAGCGCGCGCTCAGCGGTTGCGCGCCGCAGCAGTGCCATCCCGCACACTGGAGGAGAGCCATCGTGCCTCGTACCGTCAGGGACGTCGTCTTCGTCGACGGCGTCCGTACCCCGTTCGGCAAGGCGGGCCCGAAGGGCATCTACCACGAGACCCGCGCCGACGACCTCGTCGTGAAGGCGATCCGGGAGCTGCTGCGCCGCAACCCCGGCCTCGACCCCAAGACGGTCGACGAGGTCGCCATCGCCGCGACCACGCAGATCGGCGACCAGGGCCTGACCATCGGGCGTACCGCCGGCATCCTCGCGGGCCTGCCCACCTCCGTGCCCGGCTACTCGATCGACCGCATGTGCGCGGGCGCGCTGACCGCCGTCACCACCGTCTCGGGCTCCATCGCCTTCGGCGCGTACGACGTCGCCATCGCGGGCGGTGTCGAGCACATGGGCCGCCACCCGATGGGTGAGGGCGTCGACCCGAACCCGCGCTTCGTCAGCGAGAAGCTGGTCGACGAGTCGGCCCTGTTCATGGGCATGACCGCGGAGAACCTGCACGACCGCTACCCGCAGATCAGCAAGCTGCGCGCCGACGAGTACGCCGTGCGCTCGCAGGAGAAGGCCGCCAAGGCGTACGCCAACGGCAAGATCCAGCAGGACCTGGTGCCGGTCTCCGTGCGCCGCACGACCCCCGAGGCCGGCGAGACCGGCTGGGGCCTGGTCACCGCCGACGAGCCGATGCGCCCGGGCACCACGCTGGAGAACCTGGCGAACCTCAAGACGCCGTTCCGCGTCCACGGCCGGGTCACCGCGGGCAACGCGGCCGGTCTGAACGACGGCGCCACCGCCTCGGTCATCGCCTCCGAGGAGTTCGCCCGCGAGAACGGCCTGCCGGTCAAGATGCGCCTGGTCTCCTACGCCTTCGCCGGTGTGGAGCCCGAGGTCATGGGCTACGGCCCGATCCCGGCGACCGAGAAGGCGCTGGCGAAGGCCGGCCTGTCCATCTCCGACATCGGCCTGTTCGAGATCAACGAGGCCTTCGCCGTCCAGGTGCTGGCCTTCCTCGACCACTACGGCATCGCCGACGACGACGAGCGCGTCAACCAGTACGGCGGCGCGATCGCCTTCGGTCACCCGCTGGCCTCCTCCGGCGTCCGCCTGATGACGCAGCTGGCCCGCCAGTTCGAGGAGCACCCCGAGGTCCGCTACGGCCTGACCACCATGTGCGTCGGCTTCGGCATGGGCGCCACGGTCGTCTGGGAGAACCCGCACTTCGAGTCCGCCGGAGGCGACAAGTGAGCACCACCGCTGAGCTGTTGAAGGGCGCGGCCGAGCTGTTCCCCGACGAGGTCGTCACGAGCGCGCACGTACGCCACTTCGACCTGCCGCTGGGCGCCGGGCGTTTCGCCCTGATCACCCTCGACAACGGCCTGGACCACACCAAGCCGACCACCTTCGGACCGCAGTCGCTGGCGAACCTGAACAGCGCCCTCGACCAGGTCGAGAAGGAGGCCGCGGACGGGGAGATCGTCGGCGTCGGCATCACCGGCAAGCCGTTCATCTTCGCCGTCGGCGCCGACCTCAAGGGCGTCGAGCTGCTGAAGGAGCACGAGCACGCGCTCGCCATCGGCAAGGGCGGCCACGAGGTCTTCAAGCGCCTGTCGAAGCTGGCCGTCCCGACCTTCGCCTACTACAACGGCGCGGCCATGGGCGGTGGCGTCGAGGTCGGCCTGCACTGCACCTACCGCACGGTGTCCGCGGCCCTCCCGGCGTTCTCGCTGCCCGAGGTCTTCCTGGGCCTGGTCCCGGGCTGGGGCGGCTGCACCCTGCTGCCGAACCTGATCGGTGCCGACAAGGCCGTCTCGGTCGTCATCGAGAACTCGCTCAACCAGAACAAGCAGCTCAAGGGCAAGCAGGTCTACGAACTGGGCATCGCCGACGCCCTGTTCGAGGGTGCCGACTTCCTGGAGCAGTCGCTGATCTGGACGGCGGCCGTCCTCAAGGGCGAGATCGTCGTCGACCGCCCGGTGATCGACCGCGGCGAGGCCTGGGACCAGGCCGTCGCCCGGGGCCGCTTCATCGCGGACAGCAAGGTGCACGGCGCGGCCCCGGCCGCCTACCGCGCCCTCGACATCATCGCCGCCGCCAAGGACGGCGACCTGCAGGCGGGCTACGACGCCGAGGACCAGGCCCTCGCGGACCTGATCATGGGCGGCGAGCTGCGCGCCGGCATCTACGCCTTCAACCTGGTGCAGAAGCGCGGCAAGCGCCCCGCGGGTGCCCCGGACAAGAGCCTGGCCCGCCCGGTCACCAAGGTCGGCGTCGTCGGCGCCGGCCTGATGGCCTCGCAGCTGGCCCTGCTGTTCCTGCGGCGCCTCGAGGTGCCGGTCGTGCTGACCGACATCGACCAGGAGCGCGTCGACAAGGGCGTGGGCTACGTCCACGCCGAGATCGACAAGCTGCTCGGCAAGGCCCGCATCAACCAGGACAAGGCCAACCGCCTCAAGGGCCTGGTCACCGGCGTGCTGGACAAGGCCGAGGGCTTCGCGGACGCGGACTTCGTCATCGAGGCCGTGTTCGAGGAGATGGGCGTCAAGCAGAAGGTGTTCGCGGAGGTCGAGGCGGTCGCTCCGGCGCACGCGATCCTCGCCACGAACACCTCCTCGCTGTCGGTGACGGAGATGGCGTCGAAGCTGCAGCACCCCGAGCGGGTCGTCGGCTTCCACTTCTTCAACCCGGTCGCCGTGCTGCCGCTGCTGGAGATCGTCCGCGGCGAGCAGACCGACGACGCCTCGCTGGCCACGGCGTTCGGCGTCGCCAAGAAGCTGAAGAAGACCGCGGTGCTGGTCAAGGACGCCCCGGCGTTCGTCGTGAACCGCATCCTGACCCGCTTCATGGGCGAGATCCAGAACGTCATCGACGAGGGCACTCCCGTCGAGGTGGCGGAGAGGGCGGTGCAGCCGCTCGGCCTGCCGATGTCCCCGCTGGTCCTGCTGGAGCTGGTCGGCCCGGCGATCGGTCTGCACGTCTCCGAGACGCTCCACAAGGCGTTCCCGGACCGCTTCACGGTCTCGCCGAACCTCAAGGCGGTCGTCGAGGCCGGCAAGCGCGGCTTCTACGTCTACGACAGCGGCAAGCCCGAGCTGGACCCGGAGGTCGCCGCGCTGCTGAAGCAGGGCGGCACGGTCCTCACGGAGGAGCAGGTTCGCACCCGTGTCCTGGACGCGGTGGCCCAGGAGATCGGCCTGATGCTGGACGAGGGCGTCGTCGCCGAGGCCCAGGACATCGACCTCTGCCTGATCACGGGCGCCGGCTGGCCCTTCCACCTGGGCGGCATCACGCCGTACCTGGACCGCGAGGGTGTCTCCGAGCGGGTGAACGGCAAGCGGTTCCTGGCGCGGGGCGTGGCGAGCGTCCCGGCGTAACCGCTTCGCTCACGAACGCGGGGACGTACCGTGCCCGGCACACCGGCGGGTGTGCCGGGCACCGGCGTGTCCGCGTCCCGCCGGGTCTCGGCGGCCCTCACACGCCCCCGGGGCACGGGCGGGCCCGCGACACCGGCCACCGACCGGACCTCTGCCACGCCCGGAGGGCGGGTCCGGCCCGCGCCGGCTCGGGCGTGCGGAGCCGCCAACGGCCCGGCGCCCGGGGCTCCTTCGCGGGCGGTGGCGCACGCCGAGGCCCGGCTCCCCCGTGGCCCGTCGCCGCCCTCCCCGGCACCGTGGGACCCTGGAAGCATGGACGCGGACACCTCCCTGCTCGTGATCGTGGACGGCGCGAACGTCGTCGGCTCGGTGCCCGACGGCTGGTGGCGCGACCGCAGAAAAGCCGCCGAAAGACTGCGGGACCGGCTGGCGGCCGACGGCCTGCCGGACCTGCCGGACGACGCGGAGATCGTCCTCGTGGTGGAGGGCGCGGCACGCGGCGTCGCCCCGGTGCCGGGGGTCCGGGTCGAGACGGCCCCCGGCAGCGGGGACGACCGCATCGTCGAGCTGGTCCAGCGGGCCGGCGACCGGCGCGTTCTCGTGGTGACGGCGGACCGCGAACTGCGGCGCCGGGTGACGGACTTGGGTGCGGAGGTCACCGGCCCGCGAGCGGTACGCCGCTGAGCCGCCCGTCCCCTCCCGGGCGCCCCCGGTTGCCTCCCGCCCCTGTCCCGGCCACGCCCTGAGGGTTTCCCCGCCCGAGCGTACGGCGTCAGCCCGGTGTGTCCCCGCCCCGGCGGCCCGTCCCTGCCGTCGCGGTCCGCTCGCGCTCGGCGAGGAGGCTGTGGGAGCGGCCGTAGAAGAAGTAGACCAGGAAGCCGATCACCATCCAGACGGCGAACCGGAGCCAGGTCTCCGCGGGCAGGTTGAGCATCAGCCACAGGGAGGCGCACACCGAGACGATCGGCAGGGCCGGCACCCAGGGGGTGCGGAACGCGCGCGGCAGGTCGGGGCGGGTCCGGCGCAGGATGATGACGCTGATCGCCACGACGACGAAGGCGAAGAGCGTGCCGATGTTCACCAGCTCCGCGAGTTCGCTCAGGCTGGTGAAACCCGCGACGATCGCGATGATCACGCCGAGCAGGATCGTCGGCCGGTGCGGGGTCCGGAAGCGCGGGTGGACCTGGGAGAAGAAGCGCGGCAGCAGCCCGTCACGGCTCATCGCGAAGAACACCCGCGTCTGGCCGAGCAGCAGGATCATGCACACGCTGGTCAGGCCGACGGCGGCGCCGAAGCTGATCACGCCCGCGAACCACGGGTGCCCCACGGCCTTGAAGGCGTCGGCGAGGGGGGCGTCGATGGACAGGGTCCGGTAGTTCTGCATGCCGGTGACGACGACGGACACCGCCACGTACAGGATCGTGCAGATGAACAACGAGCCGAGGATGCCTCGGGGCATGTCCCGCTGGGGGTTGCGGGTCTCCTCGGCGGCGGTGGCCACGATGTCGAAGCCGATGAAGGCGAAGAAGACGACGGAGGCGGCGGTGAAGATGCCCAGCACCCCGAAGTTGTAGGGCGTCCAGCCGAAGATCAGCTGGACCAGCGGCGCGGTGAGGCGGCTGCCGCCCCCCTCCACGGGCTGCGGCTTCGGGATGAACGGGTGGTAGTTGGCGGCCCTGACGAAGAAGGCGCCCGCGATGATCACGAGCAGGACGACCGCCACCTTGATCGCGACGACGACGGAGGTGACACGGGCGGACAGCTTCATGCCGAGGACGAGGATGGCGGTGAGTGCCAGGACGAGGGCGGCGGCGAGGATGTCGAACCCGAAGCCGGTGGCCCCCTCCCGCCCGCCCAGCGCAGCGGGGATCTGCCAGCCGGCGTTCTCCAGGAGCGATCGGATGTAGCCCGACCAGCCGACGGCGACCACCGCCGTGCCGAGTGCGAACTCCAGCACGAGGTCCCAGCCGATGATCCAGGCGGGCAGTTCGCCGAGGGAGGCGTAGGAGAACGTGTAGGCGGACCCGGCCACCGGTACCGTGGAGGCGAACTCCGCGTAGCAGAGCGCCGCGAGCGCACAGACGACGCCCGCCACGACGAAGGCCAGGGCGACCGCGGGGCCCGCGTTCTCCCTGGCGACCTTGCCGGTGAGGACGAAGATGCCGGTGCCGATGATCACACCGACGCCGAAGACGGTCAGGTCCAGGGCGGACAGGGACTTCCTCAGCGCGTGCTCGGGTTCCTCCGTGTCCCGGATCGACTGCTCGACGTTCTTCGTCCTGAAGAGCGGGCTGCCCACGGACCCACCTCCCACGCTGGTCGTCCTCGCCGTGAGCGAGAGGGCTGGCAATGCTCATGCCCCGGCAATGGCAGGTTCACGCACGAGGGCCGGTTCCGCCACCCGTGGAAAGTGGCGGAACCGGCCCTTCAGTCTCGGGCGTGCCGCGACCGTCAGTCGCGCGCGGGCTCCACCGAGTCGACGCCGGCGGCCGTCCGCTCGAACCGTCCGTCGAGCTTGGCGACCAGACCGGTGACCTGGCGGGCGATGTCCGGGGCGGTCAGCCCGATCTCCGTCATGACCTCGGCGCGGGAGGCGTGGTCGAGGAACCGCGGCGGGATGCCGAAGTCGCGCAGCGGCACGTCGACGCCGGCGTCCCGCAGGGTCTGGGCGATCGCGGAGCCGACACCGCCGACGCGGGAGTTGTCCTCGACGGTGACGACCACGCGGTGCCGCTCGGCGAGCGGGGCCATGGCCTCGTCGACGGGCTTCACCCAGCGCGGGTCGACGACGGTGGTGGAGATGCCCTGCCTGTCGAGGGACGCGGCGACCTCCAGGCACAGGGGCGCCAGGGCGCCGACGGAGACCAGGAGGACGTCCGGGGTGTCCGTGCCCGGCTCGCGCAGCACGTCCATGCCGCCGACGCGGCCCACGGCGGGCACGGCGGGGCCGACGACGCCCTTGGAGTAGCGCAGGACGGTCGGCGCGTCGTCGACCTGGACGGCCTCGCGCAGCTGGGCGCGCAGCTGCTCGGCGTCACGGGGGGCGGCGAGCCTCAGACCCGGTACGACCTGAAGCATCGACATGTCCCACATGCCGTTGTGGGAGGCGCCGTCGTCGCCGGTGACGCCGGCCCGGTCGAGCACGAACGTCACGCCGCACCGGTGCAGGGCGACGTCCATGAGGACCTGGTCGAAGGCGCGGTTGAGGAAGGTCGCGTACACCGCGAAGACCGGGTGCAGGCCGCCGGTGGCGAGGCCGGCCGCGGAGACGGCGGCGTGCTGCTCGGCGATGCCGACGTCGTAGATGCGGTCCGGGAAGGCGTCGGCGAACTTCTTCAGGCCGACCGGCTGGAGCATGGCCGCCGTGATGGCGACGATGTCCTTGCGCTCCCGGCCGAGCCTGACCATCTCGTCGCCGAAGACGGAGGTCCAGCTGGCGGCGGCGGCCTTGGTGGGCAGGCCGGTGTCGGGGTGGATGGGGCCGATGCCGTGGAAGCGGTCGGCCTCGTCCTGCTCGGCGGGCCGGTAGCCGCGGCCCTTCTCGGTGAGGCAGTGCACGATGACGGGGCCGCCGAACCGCTTGGCGCGGGCCAGCGCGGACTCCAGGGCCGCGATGTCGTGCCCGTCGATCGGCCCGACGTACTTCAGGCCCAGGTCCTCGAACATGCCCTGCGGCGCGATGAAGTCCTTCAGGCCCTTCTTGGCGCCGTGCAGGGTCTCGTACAGCGGCCGGCCGACGACCGGGGTGCGCTCCAGCACCTCCCTGGTGCGGGCGAGGAACTTCTCGTAGCCGTCGGTGGTGCGCAGGGTGGCGAGGTGGTTGGCGAGGCCGCCGATGGTCGGGGCATAGGACCGCTCGTTGTCGTTGACGACGATGACGAGGGGGCGGTCCTTGGCGTCGGCGATGTTGTTGAGGGCCTCCCAGGCCATACCGCCGGTGAGCGCGCCGTCGCCGATGACCGCGACGACGTGGTCGTCGCGCCGCAGGACCTGGTTGGCCTTGGCGAGGCCGTCGGCCCAGCCGAGGACCGTGGAGGCGTGGCTGTTCTCGATGACGTCGTGCTCGGACTCGGCGCGCGAGGGGTAGCCGGACAGGCCGCCCTTGCTGCGCAGCTTCGAGAAGTCCTGGCGGCCGGTGAGCAGCTTGTGCACGTAGGCCTGGTGACCGGTGTCCCACAGGACCCGGTCCTTCGGCGAGTCGAACACCCGGTGCAGGGCGATGGTCAGCTCGACCACACCGAGGTTCGGGCCGAGGTGGCCGCCGGTCTTGGAGACCGAGTCGACGAGGAAGCTCCGGATCTCCTCGGCCAGCTGGTCCAGCTCCTCCGGGCTGAGCCGGTCCAGATCGCGCGGTCCCCTGATGCGGGTCAGCAGCGGCACCCGTGCCTCCTTGCAGTAGAGCTGATCGAGCTGTTGCCGGGCCCGACGAGTCTAATCTTCCGTCCGGGCGGCCCGTGTCCGGGCCGGGGGTGGTGGGTCACGCGAACGGCTGTATCCCGCAGGGCCCGATGCCGGGCACGGCCGTGCCCGGCACCGTCGTGGGTGCCGGGCACGGCCGTGCGGTGCCGGGAGCGCTCAGGCGCGGCCGGCCGACTTCTGGGTCTTGCGGGTGACCGAGTCGATGACGACGGTGGCGAGGAGCACCCCACCGGTGATCATGTACTGGATCGGGGTGGCGATGCCCTGCAGGGCGAGGCCGTACTGGATCGACGTGATCACGAGTACACCGAGCAGCGCGTTCCAGGTGCGGCCCCGGCCGCCGAAGAGGCTGGTGCCTCCGATGACGGCCGCGGCGATCACGTTCATCAGCAGGTCGCCGGAGCCGGCGCTCTGGTTGGCGGCCGCGATCTTGGAGGCCCAGAAGAGACCGCCGACCGAGGCGAAGAGGCCCGCGATGGCGAAGACCGAGACCCGGACCGCGGTGACGTTGATACCGGCGCGGCGGGAGGCCTCGACGCTGCCGCCGAGTGCGAAGACCTTCCGGCCGTACGCCGTGCGGCGCAGCAGGAAGTCGCTGCCGACCAGGACGACCGCGAAGAGCAGCACGGCGAGGGGCAGGCCCTTGTACTGGTTGAACATGATCGCGACGGCGAACGCGGCGATCGCGAGCAGCACGGTGCGCACCACGATGTCGCCCAGCGGTCGGGACGGGATGCCCGCGGCCTCGCGGCGGCGGTTGCCGAAGAAGGTCGACAGGAAGTACCCGGCGACCGCGACGACGGCCAGGAGGTAGGCGGCGGCCACGTCCGAGAAGTAGTACGTGGTGAGCTTGCCGATGACGCCGTCGCCGTCGATGTTGATCGTGCCGTTGGACCCCAGGATCTGGAGCATGAAGCCGTTCCAGAACAGCAGGCCGGCCAGGGTCACGGCGAACGCGGGCGCGCCGATCCGGGCGAAGAAGAAGCCGTGCAGGGCGCCGATGACCGCGCCGGCGGCCAGGGCGGTGACGACGGCGAGCCACTCGTTGACGCCGTGGGTGACGCTCATCACGGCCATGATCGCCGAGGAGACGCCGGAGACGGAGCCGACCGACAGGTCGATCTCGCCGAGCAGCAGCACGAAGATGATGCCGACCGACATCATGCCGGTGGCCACCATGGCGACGAAGATGTTGTTGAGGTTCTCCGCGCCCAGGAAGGCCGAGTTGAGGCTCTGGAAGATGGCGCAGATGACGATGAGGCCGACGACGACCGGGATGGCGCCGAGGTCGCCGGCGCGCACCTTGCGCTTGAACTCGCCGATGTAGCCGGCGAATCCCTGCTCGCGCACGAGGAGGCGGGGGTCGACGGCGGGCGCGGCGGCGGCCGCGGCGGCGGGCGCTTCCACGGGGGCGCCGGCGGTGGCCTGGGTCTTGTCGATGCTCACTTCTGAGCCTCCGCGGTGGTGCGCGCCGCACGACGGGTCACGGCGTTGTCCGTGGCGCCGGTGATGGCGGAGATGATCTCTTCCTGCGAGGTCGTCTTGACCTCGAACACGCCGTTGTTGCGGCCGAGCCGCAGGACGGCGACCTTGTCGGCGACGGCCTTCACATCGGCCATGTTGTGGCTGATGAGGATGACCGCGAGGCCGCGCTCGCGCAGGCGCTCTACGAGGTCGAGGACCTGGGCGGTCTGCTCGACGCCGAGGGCGGCCGTCGGCTCGTCGAGGATGACCAGCTTGGGCTCGCCGAGCATGGAGCGGGCGATGGCCACGACCTGGCGCTGACCGCCGGAGAGCGAGGCGATGGGGATGCGGACGCTGGGGATGCGGATCGAGAGCTGGTCCAGCAGCTCGCGCGAGCGGCGCTCCATCTCGATCTCGTCCAGGACACCGCGGCGCTTGATCTCACGGCCGAGGAACAGGTTGCCGACGACGTCGATGTTGTCGCACAGGGCGAGGTCCTGGTACACGGTCGCGATCCCCAGGTTCTGGGAGTCGTGCGGCCGGTTGACCGTGACCGGCTTGCCCTCCCATTCGATGACACCGTCATCGATGGGGTGCACACCGGCGATCGTCTTGACAAGGGTGGACTTTCCGGCGCCGTTGTCGCCGACGAGGGCGACCACCTCTCCGGCGTGGACCTCAAGCTCTACGTCGGTGAGCGCCTGGACGGCACCGAATCGCTTGGAGACCCCGCGCAACGCCAGCACGGGCGTAGCGGACACGTGAACCATCTCCTTCGCCGCCTGAGCCTGACCCCGGCGGGAGGTTCGAACAAGAAGAGTGAGGGGGGTGCGTTCCGTCCGGCGCCCCGCCGTTGTGCTGCGGGGCTTTCGGCGGCGGGGCGCCGGACGCGCTGACACGGGTGCGCGCGATCGAGTGAGCGCGGTCTCCCGTGCAGGTCGGCGAGGCCGCCGCTCGGGCGGCCCCGGGAGTGTTAGTTCAGGCCGATCTTGGCGCAGGCGGCCTTGTACTTGGCCGTGCAGATCTCACCGACCGTGTAGTAACCCTGCTTGACGACCGTGTCCTTGATGTTGTCCTTCGTCAGCGAGACGACGGGGACGATGACCGCCGGGATGCCCTTGTCGGTGCCGCTGTCGACGGTGCTCGCGTTCAGCGAGCCGTCGACCTTGCCGGTCTTGGCGATCGAGACGGCCATCTTGGCGACGGTCTCGGCCTCCTGCGGGTACGACTTGAAGACGCTCATGTACTGCTCACCGGCGACGATGCGCTGCACGCCCGCGAGTTCCGCGTCCTGGCCGGTGACCGGGGGGAGGGTCTTGAGGCCGGCGCCCTTGAGGGCGGTGATGATGCCGCCCGCCATGCCGTCGTTGGCGGAGTAGACGCCGACGATCTTGTCCTTGCCGAGGGCGGAGATGGCGCCCTCCATGTTGGCGTTGGCGTTCTCCGGCTTCCACTCCTTGGTGTCGTACTCCTTGCCGAGGCTCACCTTGCCGTCGAGGACGTCGTGAGCGCCCTTCTTGAACTGCGCGGCGTTCGGGTCGGTCACGGAGCCGTTCATCATGACGATCTTGCCCGACTTGGCCTTGCTGCCCAGGGCCTTCAGCAGGGCCTCACCCTGCGTCTTGCCGACCTCCTCGTTGTCGAAGGAGGTGTAGGCGGCGATCGGGCCCTCGGCGAGGCGGTCGTAGGCGACGACCGGGATGCCGGCGTCCTTGGCCTTCTTCACGCCCTGGGCGACGGCCTTGTAGTCGACCGCGTCCAGGATCAGCACGTCGACCTTCTTGGTGATCATCGTGTCGATCTGCTGCGACTGCAGGGTCGCGTCCTGCTTGGCGTTGAGGTACTCGACCTTGCCCTTGTTGTTCGTCAGCGCCGCGATCTGCTTCTCGATGATCGGCTTGTCGAACTTCTCGTAACGAGCCGTCTGGTTCTCCGGCAGCAGCAGGCCGACGGTGATGTCGTCGCCCTTCTTCTTCTCGCTGCCGGCCGACTTGGAGCCGCCACCGGACTCCTTGGCGCTGCCACAGGCGGCGAGCGAGACGGCCATCGCACCAGCGGCAACGGCAACGGCGGCACGACGCATACGCGTGTTCACTTCACAAACCTCCCTGACGAGGCCGCGTCGTTGCGGCCGAGGTGGCTGGAAGTCAACTCGGCCACACGTGCGACGTCAAGAAGTAAATCCTTAACGAGATGGCAACGGTGCCATCCGTTCTCTAAGTGAAGGCAGGCGACGCCGTGTGCAGCAAACCGTCCAGAAGCGTCGAATCGCCCATCTCGCTCAGTGCCAGGGCGAGCGCCCCCAGTACCTCGGCACGGCCGCCGAGGGACCCGGGGAGCACGGACAGTTGCCGCGCGGCGCTCGGGATGGCGTAGCGGCCGACGGACTCCCTGATCGGGCCCAGCACCAGCTCACCGGCCTCGGCGAGATCGCCGCCGAGGACCACGCGGCTGGGGTTCAGCAGATTGCAGAGGTTGGCGATGCCGCTGCCGACGTGGCGGCCGACGTCGGCGATCACCCGGCGGCAGCCCGGGTCGCCGTCGCGCGCGAGCCGTACGACGCCCTCCATCGTCAGGTCGGTGCCGTGGCTGGACTGCAGGAGCGGGAGGACGTACCGCGCGGCCGCGAAGGTCTCCAGGCAGCCCCGGTTGCCGCAGCGGCAGACCGGCCCGGACTCGTCCAGGGTGATGTGCCCGATCTCGCCCGCCGTGCCGCCGGGTCCGCGGTAGATCTTCCCGTCGATGACCAGGCCGGCGCCGACACCGCTGGCGACCTTGATGTACGCCAGGTCGCGCACGCCCCGGCCGCTGCCCCACACCAGCTCGCCGAGGGCGCCGAGGTTGGCGTCGTTGTCGACGTGCACCGGCACGCCGATCCTGGAGCGCAGCTCCTCGGCGGGCCTGGTGCCGGTCCAGCCCGGCAGGATCGCGGTGGAGCCCAGCGTGCCGGACTCGACGTCGATCGGGCCGGGCACGCCGACACCGACGCCGACGATCTTGGATCGGTCCAGGCCGATGGCCGTGAGCAGGCGGTTGACCAGTTCCTCCGCCCGGTCGAAGCCCTGGGTCGAGGAGGCGTCGACGTCCAGCGGCTCGGACTCCTCGGCCAGCACCTGGTGGGCGAGGTTCCCGATGGCGACGCGCAGATGGGTGTGCCCGAAGTCGATGCCGATGACGATGCCGGCGTCGCCGCACAGGGACACGCTGCGGGCCCGGCGGCCACCCGCCGAGGTGGGCGTGACCTGGACGGTCCCGCCGCCCTTGAGCTCCCGCACGATGTTGGAGACCGTCGCCGCGGACAGGCCCGTGGTCCTCGCGATCTCCGCCTGCGTGAGGGACCCGGCCAGCCGCACGGCGCGTACGACCCGCTCCAGGTTGGCTCGGTGCAGCGACGACTGCGACCCTGGAGTCTCCACGACGACCTCCTGAGCGCGGGGCCGCTTCGGCGAGACCCCGTCCATGTCCAACTAGTGAACTCTAAGCTGAGCTGTTCGGGTTGCCTCCCGTCAAGAGGTTGAACCCTTTCCGCGTCCTTGGACACACTGCGAAAGCCCCCGGGCCGGGCACGCCGAAGCCGCCCCCGGCGTCCGGAACGGCACGGGGGCGGCGACTGGTGCACGGAGGCGTGCAGGGGCGCACAGGGGGAGCTCGAAAGCCCTGGGCTACTTCAGGGCGCCGGCCGTGAGACCCTGCACCACCTGGCGCTGGAAGATGATGTAGGCCGCCAGTACCGGCAGCATCGCCATCACCAGGCCCGCGAAGAGGCCGGACCAGTCGCCCTTGTACCCCTGGCTGACGGCGAGCTGCACCAGACCCTGGGTGAGGACGTGCTTGTCCGGGTCGGTGTTGAGCACCGTCGGCAGCATGTACTGGTTCCACTGCCCGAGGAAGTTGAAGATGCCCACGCTGATCAGGCCGGGCTTGGCCATCGGCAGCATGACCTGGAAGAACGTACGGGTGTGCGAGGCCCCGTCCACGAACGCGGCCTCCGCCACCGAGGTCGGCAGCGTCCGGAAGAACGCGGTCAGGAAGAAGACCGTGAAGGGCAGGGAGTAGGCGATGTAGACCAGGATCAGCCCGTGGATCGTGTTCAGCAGCCCCATGTTGTTCACGACGTAGAACAGCGGGACCAGTGCCAGCATGATCGGGAAGCTCATGCCGCCGACGAACAGGAAGTAGACGAACCGGTTGCCCGGGAAGTCGAACCGGGCGAGCACATAGGCCGCCATGGAACCGAGCACCAGCGTGCCGACGAGCGAGCCCCCCACCACCAGGACGGTGTTGAGGAAGTAGTCGCTCATGTGGGCGTCGCTCCAGGCCCGCGCCCAGTTGTCGAAGTGCAGCCGGTCCGGCAGCGACCAGGGTGAGCCGAAGATGGAGCTGTCGTCCTTGAAGGACGTCATCACCGCCCACACCAGCGGCATCACCACCATGATCGCCCAGAGCACGAGGATGCCGTGCGAGAAGGCATTGAGGACGCCCCCCTCGCGCCGGGGCCGGGCCGGCCGCACGGCCGGCGCGTCGGTCTTGGTGACGGGTACGCCGGACTCGGCCGGTACCGGGGCGGGGGTCTCGGTCGTCTTCATGATCAGAACTCCAGCCGCTCGCGCCGGCCCAGCCGCATCACGGCCGCCGCGAAGGCCAGCGTGACGACGAGCAGGGCGACGCCGATGGTGGTGGCGTAGGCGGCCTGGCCGTCCCGGAACGCCTTCTGGTACACGTACAGCACCATGACGGTGGTCGAGTAGTCCGGCCCGCCCGGCCCGGTCGTCATGATCTGCACGACCGCGAAGGACTCGGCGCCCAGGGCCAGGATGCCCATGTACACCCAGCCGGACTGCACGGTGTCCCACAGCAGCGGCAGGGTGATCCGGAAGAACGTGGTGAAGCGACTGGCGCCGTCCAGCAGCGCCGCCTCGTACATCTCCGCCGGGATGGAGGCCATACCGGCGGAGAAGAGGACGACGAAGAAGCCGACCGTGGACCAGACGAGGACGGCCATCACGCACCACAGGGCGAGGTTCGGGTCGCCCAGCCACAGGGGCTGGACGCCGTCGAGCCCGATCCCGCGCAGCAGCGAGTTGACCGCCCCGCTGTCCGGGTTGTACGCGAAAGCGAACAGCAGGGCGACGATGGCGATGGACAGCACCTGCGGGAAGAAGTAGACGATCTTGTAGAACGACGAGCCGCGGACGCCGGAGATCACCGGTCCGCCGCGGCGCCGCCGTCCTCCCACATTGATCATGAAGGCGAAGAACAGCGCCAGGCCGATCGTCACCAGCGGCAGCAGCAGGGCGAACAGCAGACTGTGCTGCAACGACTTCCAGAAAATGCTGTCGTCGAGCATCCTCCGGTAGTTGTCGAAACCGACCATCTTGAAATCGGGGCTCAGGCCCGTCCAGTCCGTGAAGGAGTAATAGATGGACTGGATGAACGGCCAGACGACGAAAAGCGCGTACAGCCCCAGGGGCACCGCGAGGAACCCCACGATGAACCGGTACTTGCCGTGCTGCATTACTGCCGACCCCGATCTCTGGGCGGGTGTTGCCGCTGGTGACGGTTCCTCACTGGTGCTTGTAGTGCTTGATGGACGTGTCCTTCGCGGCCTCGTCGGCGAAGCCCTGGATCTTCTTGATGGCCTCCGCCGGGGTGAGGCGGCCGGCCATCATCTCGCCGAGGCCGGCCACACCGATCTTCTCCTTCTCCAACTGGACGTACCAGTCCTGCAGCCGCGGATTCACCACGTTCGCGCCGGCCTTCTCCAGGGCCGCGACGCCGGATTTCAGGCCGGGGGTGAGCTCGATGCCGTCGGTGCCGCCGTTGTAGGCGGTCAGCGACTTCACCTTGGAGGTGAAGTTCTTGCTGGACGCCTCGCTGAGCATGATGCGCAGCTGCTCCATTCCGCCCTCGGCGTTCTTCGCCTTGGCCGGCACGACGAAGGGCTCGCCGCCGGAGGCCCAGATGGTGCCGAACGGCAGCTTGTCGGAGGCGTCCAGGCCGCTGGGCGCGGAGACGGCCAGACCGAAGTCCTTCGGGATGACGTTCGCGGACTCGTTCTCCACCCAGGAGCCGTTGGGGAGGAACAGCGCCTTGCCCTTGGCCCAGGCGGTCTGTGACTGGATGTGGTCCAGGCCGGGGGTGCCCTTGAGGACGTAGCCCTTGCGGTAGAGCTCGTAGTACGCCTCGAAACAGGCCTTGACCGCCGGGTGCTTCCAGGCGTTCGGCTCCAGGTTGTCGATGGCGTCCAGGACCTCGCGGCCGCCGACCTTGCCGATCATCGGGTACAGCGAGAAGGGGATGTAGTACGGGTACTTGCCCGCGTACGTCCAGCCCGCCATGCCCTTCTTCTTGGCCTTCTCGCAGACCTTGAGCATCTCGTCCCAGGTCTCGGGGTACTTCTCGTCGAGCGAGTCCAGGGCCTTCTGCGAGTACCAGACCCCGTAGACCGTGTAGGCGTAGTACAGGATCCACACCTTGTCGCCGTCGAACTGGCCCATCTCCACGATGCCCGGGCGCAGTGTGTCGCGGACCTTCTTGCCGGGGTCGTCGTAGGACGGCGCGTCCAGCAGGGGGGTGAGGTCCGCGAGCTGCTCCTTGCCGACGAGGACGCCCATGTCCATCTGCTCGGCGCCGGAGTTGTCGATGAGGTCCGGCGGGTTGCCCTGGTTGAACCGCGGCTGGAGCGTCGACTGGATCTTCTGCGTCGCGGCGAACTTCACCGTGGCCTGCGGGAAGTTCTTCTTGTAGATCTCGACGGCGTCCTCGGCGTACTCCTTGCCGAATCCGCCGTCGAACAGGACGAACTCCATCCGGGCGCCGTCGTTCACGCCCAGCGGGTTCTTCGCGGTCTTCTTGCCGGTCTTGGCCTTGCCCTGCTTGTCGCCGCCGCCGCTGGCACACGCCGACAGCAGGCTCATGGCAGGTACGGAAACCAGGCCGAGCGCGGCGGAGCGCTTGATCAGGTCGCGGCGGCCGACGCCTGCCGGACCGTGGTTCTCGGCGGAAGTGGATCCCATGCTCAAGTCCTCGCCTTCTCCAGGACTCAGGCGGTGAACCGGATCCTCCCCGGCACCGCGGTCAGGTGAAGCTGGGTCGTGCAGGAAGTACTTCGTGCGTCATGTCCCGGGTTCGGCCGAAAAGCAAGGAGGTTGGCGCGTGTCACCGGCCGAACCACCCATTCCGCTCCCCCCGGTGTCCGCTTGCGACCAGCGGGACGGCCCTGCGGACGCCGACAGGTATAGTCCACTTCCGGCCGACGGAGCAAGATCGAATGCAAGGTTGACCGAGGGTCTTTTCCGAGTTGAGACCTCGCGGAAATATGAGCCCTGCACACATTCCCCGGCCGAGCAATTTGCGACTTTGCGCCCGTGTGCCTCGAACAACACCCTTGACATCCCTGGCCACTTGACCCCTACTGGTCGTGCGCACAGAGGTGACAACGTTGTCCGGCGCTCGCTCGCGAGCCGTGGGGGCGGCCTCGTGCCGGGCGTGCGACCAGGTGGGGACCCGAGGGGCCGCGCAGGCGCTCCCCCGGCGCGAGCCGCGGCACCCCGCAGCGGACGGGCCACAGAACAGGAGGGGTGCCTTCGTATGCAGCGCAGAGCACGGCACAGATGGGGTCCGGCGGTCGTCGTCACGGCCGCCTTCGTCATGGCCGCCGGGTCCCAGGGGGCCGCGGTCGCCCTGCCCGGCAGGGCCCCGGCCGCGGCACGGGAGTTCACGTCGTCGTTCGAGGCGGACGACCCTGCGCCGGACTGGCTGAACACCGTCGACACCGCGCCGGACGGCAGCAAGCGGGCCTCGGGCGTGGACGGCGGCTACAGTTCGGGAGTTCCGGGCAATGTCAACGACCACGTCACCGACGTCCGGGCCGACGGTGAGAACGCCGGTTCGGGCGAGGTGGCGCAGAACCTCGCCGACGGCGAGTCCGGCACCAAGTGGCTGACGTTCCGGACCACCGGCTGGGTGGAGTTCGACCTCGACAAGCCGGTGCGGATCACGCAGTACGCCCTCACCTCGGCCAACGACTACGCCGAGCGGGACCCGAGGGACTGGACCCTGCAGGGCTCCGCCGACGGCAAGGACTGGAAGACGCTCGACACCCGCTCCGGGGAGGCGTTCTCCGCCCGGCTGACGACGAAGACGTACAGCCTCGCCGAGCCGGCCGAGTACCAGCACTTCCGGCTGGAGGTCACGAAGAACAACGGCGCCTCCGGCATCCTCCAGCTCGCCGACGTCCAGTTCTCCACCGGCGGCGGCGACGGCCCCGTGCCGCAGGACATGCTCACGCTCGTCGACCGCGGCCCGGCCGGCTCGCCGACCGCCAAGGCCGGTGCCGGTTTCACCGGGACGAGGGCCCTGCGCTACGCGGGACGGCACACGGCGACCGGGTCGGCCCACTCCTACAACAAGGTCTTCGACGTCGACGTCAAGGTCGCCCGCGACACCCGCCTGTCGTACCGGATCTTTCCGTCCATGGCGGACGGCGACCTCGACTACGACGCCACGAACGTCGCCGTCGACCTGGCCTTCACCGACGGCACCTACCTCAGCGACCTGGGCGGCACCGACGCCCACGGCTTCGCCCTGACCCCCCGGGGCCAGGGCGCGGCGAAGACGCTGTACGTCAACCAGTGGAACACCGTGGAGGCGTCGATCGGCACGGTGGCCGCCGGCAGGACGGTCGACCGGATCCTCCTCGGCTACGACTCCCCCACCGGCCCGGCCAGGTTCCGCGGCTGGCTGGACGACGTGACGATCCGTCCGGTCGCGCCCGAAAAGCCGAAGGCGCACCTGTCGGACTACGCTCTGACCACCCGCGGCACCAACTCCAGCGGCAGCTTCTCGCGCGGCAACAACTTCCCGGCGACGGCCGTCCCGCACGGCTTCAACTTCTGGACGCCGGTGACCAACGCCTCCTCGCTGAGCTGGCTGTACGAGTACGCACGTGCGAACAACACCGCCAACCTGCCGACGATCCAGGCGTTCAGCGCCAGCCACGAACCGAGCCCGTGGATGGGTGACCGGCAGACGTTCCAGGTGATGCCGTCCGCCGCGTCCGGCACCCCCGACACCGGCCGCACGGCCCGGGCGCTCGCCTTCCGGCACGAGAACGAGACCGCGCGCCCGTACTACTACGGGGTGCGGTTCGAGAACGGGCTGCGGGCGGAGATGGCGCCGACCGACCACGCGGCGGCGCTGCGCTTCACCTACCCGGGTGACGACGCGAGCGTGATCTTCGACAACGCCACCGACCAGGCGGGCCTGACCCTGGACAAGGAGCACGGAACGGTCACCGGCTACTCGGACGTGAAGTCCGGGCTGTCGACCGGCGCCACCCGGCTCTTCGTCTACGGCGTGTTCGACAAGCCGGTGACCGACGGCTCCTCCAGCGGCGTCAAGGGCCACCTGCGCTTCGCGGCGGGCGCCGACCGCACCGTGACGCTGCGTCTGGCCACCTCGCTGATCAGCGTCGACCAGGCAAAGGACAACCTGCGTCAGGAGATACCGGACGGCACGTCCTTCGCCACGGTCGAGAAGCGCGCCCAGCGGGCCTGGGACGGCATCCTCGGCAGGGTCGAGGTCCAGGGCGCGACCCCGGACCAGCTCACGACGCTGTACTCCAGCCTCTACCGGCTGTACCTGTACCCGAACTCCGGCTTCGAGAAGGTCGGCGGCTCCTACCGCTACGCCTCCCCGTTCTCGCCGGCGTCCGGCCCGGACACCACGACGCACACCGGCGCGAAAGTCGTCGACGGCAAGGTGTACGTGAACAACGGCTTCTGGGACACCTACCGGACCACCTGGCCCGCGTACTCCTTCCTGACGCCGGACCAGGCGGGCGAGATGGTCGACGGGTTCGTGCAGCAGTACAAGGACGGCGGCTGGACCTCGCGCTGGTCCTCCCCCGGCTACGCGGACCTGATGACGGGCACGTCCTCGGACGTCGCCTTCGCCGACGCCTACGTCAAGGGCGTCCGCTTCGACGCGAAGGCGGCCTACGACGCGGCGGTGAAGAACGCCACGGTGGTGCCCCCGGCCTCGGGCGTGGGCCGCAAGGGCATGAGCACCTCCCCCTTCCTCGGCTACACGAGCACCGACACGCACGAGGGCCTGTCCTGGGCGATGGAGGGCTACGTCAACGACTACGGCATCGCCCGGATGGGCGAGGCCCTGTACCGCAGGACCGGACAGAAGCACTACCTGGACGAGTCGCGGTACTTCCTCAACCGCGCCCAGGACTACGTGAAGCTGTTCGACCCGAAGGCGGGCTTCTTCCAGGGCCGCGACGCCGGCGGCGACTGGCGCGTGGACTCCGCCCAGTACGACCCGCGCGTGTGGGGCCACGACTACACCGAGACGGACGGCTGGGGCTACGCCTTCACCGCGCCGCAGGACAGCCGGGGCCTGGCGAACCTCTACGGCGGCCGCAAGGGCCTGGCGGACAAGCTGGACCAGTACTTCGCCACCCCGGAGACCGCCTCCTCCGAGTTCGCCGGCTCCTACGGCGGCGTCATCCACGAGATGACGGAGGCGCGGGACGTGCGGATGGGCCAGTACGGCCACTCCAACCAGGTCGCGCACCACGTGCTCTACATGTACGACGCGGCCGGGCAGCCCTGGAAGACGCAGGCGAAGGTCCGTGAGGCGCTGTCCCGGCTCTACGTCGGCAGCGAGATCGGGCAGGGCTACCACGGCGACGAGGACAACGGCGAGCAGTCGGCCTGGTACCTGTTCTCCGCGCTCGGCTTCTATCCGCTGGTGATGGGCAGCGGCGAGTACGCCATCGGCTCGCCGCTGTTCACCAAGGCCACCGTCCACCTGGAGAACGGGCGGGACCTGGTGGTCAGCGCGCCGCGCAACAGCCGCACCAACGTCTACGTGCAGGGTGTGAAGGTCAACGGCCGCACCTGGACGTCGACGTCCCTGCCGCACTCGCTACTGGCCAAGGGCGGCGTCGTGCAGTTCGACATGGGGCCGCGGCCGTCGTCGTGGGGCACCGGCAAGAACGCGGCGCCGGTGTCGATCACGACCGGCGACGAGGTCCCGGCACCGCGCGCCGACGTCCTGAAGGGCACGGGCGCCCTGTTCGACGACACGTCGGCGACGAGCGCGACGGTGACGACGGTGGACCTGCCGGCCGCGCGCGGCACCGAGGCGGTCCAGTACACGCTGACGTCGTCGGCGGACCGCGCGACGGCGCCCACCGGCTGGACGCTCCAGGCGTCCGCGGACGGCACCGGGTGGAAGACGGTCGACCGGCGCTCCGGCGAGTCCTTCGCCTGGGCCAGGCAGACGAGGCCGTTCACCATCGCCGCCCCGGGGACGTACCAGAGGTACCGCCTGGTCCTCGACGGCGAGGCGACGCTGGCGGAGGTGGAGCTGCTGGGCTGACGCGCACCGGCAGGAGTGAGGGGGCGGGCCCGGCGGGCCCGCCCCCTTCGCCGTGCCGCCTCAGCCGGTGGCGCGCCGGGCCGCCCGGCGGACGTGGCGGCGGCACCCCGCCGTCCCGGGCAGTCGTCGTCCTGCGGCGGCGTGGCGTCCCGGGGCGCGGACCGGCGGTGGTGAGGATGGCCTGCGTCGGGTCACCGGTGGCGGGCACCCGGTCGGTGGCCGCGGCCGGCGCCCCGTGCGCCCGCCACCGAGGCGGCAAACGCACGGGCCGGCGGCGGGGTCGCAGCGGCCTCGGCGGTGGTATGGGTCCCTGGACGGCGAGGTGGCGGGGAGACGGACATGGCGGTCAGCCGGATCGGCCTGGTCGTGCACGGTGGGCGTGCGGAGGCCGCGGAGGCCGCGGACACCGTCCGGACGTGGTGCGCCGAACAGGACGTGCCGTGCACGGACATCGACGTGTGGCACGGCGCCGAGCGGCGCAGTGCCCGGGACGAGGTCGCGGCGGCCGGCAACCCCGACCTCATCGTCACCCTGGGCGGCGACGGCACCTTCCTGCGGGGCGCCCGGCTCGCGGCCGCCATCGACGCCCTCGTCCTCGGTGTCGACCTGGGCCGGGTGGGCTTCCTGACGGAGGTGCCCGCGACGGGGGTGCGCGCGGCGCTGGACGCCGTGCACGAGGGCGGGCTGGAGGTCGAGGAGCGCATGCTGCTCACCATGCGCGCCTCACGCCGTCTGGAGGTGCCCTCGGACATGGAGACCCTCATGCGCTACGGCCGCGGCCCGCTGCTGCCGGCTCCGCGTGTGCGCGCCGACTGCGAGACCGGTGGCGAGTGGGGCGTCGCCCTGGACGTGGCCGCCCTGAACGACGTGGTGCTGGAGAAGCTCTCCCGGGACCGCCAGGTGTCGGTCGGCGTCTACCTCGCCGGCCGCCTGCTGGCGTCCTACTCCGCCGACGCGCTGATGGTGGCCACGCCCACCGGCTCCACCGCCTACAGCTTCGCCGCCGGCGGCCCCGTCGTCTCGCCGCGGGCGGAGGGTCTCGTCTTCACCCCGGTGGCACCGCACATGGCCTTCAACCGCTCGGTCGTCGCGGCCCCGGACGAAGCCATCGGGTTCCGGGTGCTCGAACGCTCCGGCCGGGCCGCCGTCAGCATCGACGGCCAGGTGCGCGGCGTCCTCGACCCGGGGGACTGGATCGGCGTGTACGCGGCGCCCCGCAGGCTGCGCGCGGTGCGTCTGGGGCCCATGGACTTCTACGGCCGGCTGCGCGAGCGCATGAACCTCACCGACGCCCCGGCCGCGGTCGCCGACGGCACGCCCGCTCCGCTGTGGCCGGTGACGACCCCGCCGCCGGGCGACCTGGCCCATCTGGCCATGCCGACCCTGCCCACCCGTCCGGCGGGTGCCGAGTGACGTTCCGGCGGACCCGGGGCGGCAGCGGCCCGCCCCGGCGCCCGGTCCCCTCGCCGCGGGGCACGGCGAAGGGCCGCGCCCCCGTCGCCGGGGACGCGGCCCTTCGCCCGCGTCGTGCCCTGCCGCCTACTTGCGGATCAGGCTGCGCAGCACGTACTGCATGATGCCGCCGTTGCGGTAGTAGTCGGCCTCACCGGGGGTGTCGATGCGGACGACCGCGTCGAACTCCACACCGGTGTCGGTGCTGACCTTGACCGTGCGGGGCGTCGTGCCCTCGTTGAGCTCGGTGACGCCGGAGATGGAGAAGGTCTCCTCGCCGGTCAGACCGAGGGACTCGGCGTTCTGGCCCTCCGGGTACTGCAGCGGCAGGACGCCCATGCCGATGAGGTTCGAGCGGTGGATGCGCTCGTAGGACTCGGCGACGACGGCCTTGACGCCGAGCAGCGCGGTGCCCTTCGCGGCCCAGTCGCGGGACGAGCCGGAACCGTACTCCTTGCCGGCCAGGACGACCAGCGGGACGCCGGCGGCCTGGTAGTTCTGCGACGCGTCGTAGATGAAGGAGACCGGGCCGCCCTCCTGCGTGAAGTCGCGCGTGTAGCCGCCCTCGGTGCCCGGCGCGATCTGGTTGCGCAGGCGGATGTTGGCGAACGTACCGCGGATCATCACCTCGTGGTTGCCGCGGCGGGAACCGTAGGAGTTGAAGTCGCGGCGCTCGACGCCGTGCTCGGTGAGGTACTGGCCCGCCGGGGTGTCGGCCTTGATGGCACCGGCCGGCGAGATGTGGTCGGTGGTGACCGAGTCGCCGAGCTTGGCGAGCACCCGGGCGCCGGCGATGTCCTCGACCGGGGCCGGGTCCGTCGTCATGCCCTCGAAGTACGGGGGCTTGCGGACGTAGGTGGACTCCGGGTCCCACTCGAAGGTGTCGCCGGTCGGGATCGGCAGCGACTGCCACTGGGCGTCGCCGGCGAACACGTCCTGGTAGGAGGTGGCGAACATGTCCTGGCCGATCGCGGAGGCGACGACCTCGTTGACCTCCTGCTCGGAGGGCCAGATGTCCTTCAGGTGGACCGGCCTGCCCTCGGTGTCGGTGCCGATCGGATCCTTGGTGATGTCCACCTTCATGGAACCGGCGATGGCGTAGGCGACGACCAGCGGCGGGGACGCCAGGTAGTTCATCTTGACGTCGGGGTTGATCCGGCCCTCGAAGTTGCGGTTGCCGGACAGCACCGAGACGACGGCGAGGTCGTTGTCGTTGACGGCCTTGGAGACCTCCTCCGGCAGCGGGCCGGAGTTGCCGATGCAGGTGGTGCAGCCGTAGCCGACCAGGTTGAAGCCCAGCTTGTCCAGGTACGGGGTGAGGCCGGCCCGGTCGTAGTAGTCCATGACGACCTTGGAGCCCGGGGCCAGGGTGGTCTTGACCCACGGCTTGCGGGTCAGGCCCTTCTCCACGGCCTTCTTGGCGACCAGGGCGGCGCCGACCATGACATACGGGTTGGAGGTGTTGGTGCAGGACGTGATGGCGGCGACCGTGACGGCGCCGTGGTCCAGGTCGTACTGCGTGCCGTCGGGGGCGGTGACGGTCACCGGCTTGGACGGGCCCGGGCCCGGGACGACGGCGCTGTGGCGCGGCGCGCCGGCGCCGTTCTCCGTGTCGCCGTAGGCGGGCGGGTCGCTGGCCGGGAAGGACTCGGCGACGGCCTCGTCCACCGGGGACTCGACGCCGTTCGACTCCTGCTCGGGGGCCTGGACGTAGTTGAGGACGTCGCTGTTGAACTGCGCGGCTGCGTTGGCGAGGACGATGCGGTCCTGCGGGCGCTTCGGGCCGGCGATGGACGGAACGACCGTGGACAGGTCCAGCTCGAGCTTCTCGGAGAAGTCCGGCTCGGCGTTCGGGTCCAGCCAGAGGCCCTGCTCCTTGGCGTACGCCTCGACGAGGGCGACCTGCTGCTCGGAGCGGCCGGTCAGGCGCAGGTAGTTCAGGGTCTCGTCGTCGATCGGGAAGATCGCGGCGGTGGAGCCGAACTCCGGCGACATGTTGCCGATGGTGGCGCGGTTGGCCAGCGAGGTGGCGGCGACGCCCTCGCCGTAGAACTCGACGAACTTGCCGACGACGCCGTGCTCGCGCAGCATCTCGGTGATGGTCAGCACCAGGTCGGTGGCGGTGGTGCCGGCGGGCAGCTCGCCGGTCAGCTTGAAGCCGACGACGCGCGGGATGAGCATGGAGACCGGCTGGCCGAGCATGGCGGCCTCGGCCTCGATGCCGCCGACGCCCCAGCCGAGGACGCCGAGGCCGTTGACCATCGTGGTGTGCGAGTCGGTGCCGACCAGGGTGTCGGGGTAGGCCTTGCCGTCGCGGACCATGACGACCCGGGCCAGGTGCTCGATGTTCACCTGGTGGACGATGCCGGTGCCCGGCGGGACGACCTTGAACTCGTCGAAGGCGGTCTGGCCCCAGCGCAGGAACTGGTAGCGCTCCTTGTTGCGGCCGTACTCGAGCTCGACGTTCTGCTTGAAGGCGTCGTTGGTACCGAACTTGTCGGCGATGACGGAGTGGTCGATCACCAGCTCGGCGGGGGCGAGCGGGTTGATCTTCGCCGGGTCGCCGCCGAGCTCCTTGACGGCCTCACGCATGGTGGCGAGGTCGACGACGCAGGGCACGCCGGTGAAGTCCTGCATGATCACGCGGGCCGGCGTGAACTGGATCTCCTGCGACGGCTGGGCCTGGGAGTCCCAGCTGCCGAGCGCGCGGATGTGGTCGGCGGTGATGTTCGCGCCGTCCTCGGTACGGAGCAGGTTCTCCAGCAGGACCTTCAGGCTGTAAGGCAGTCGGGCCGAGCCCTCGACCTTGTCAAGCCGGAAGATCTCGTACGACTCGTCGCCCACCTGCAGCGTGCTGCGGGCGTCGAAGCTGTTCGCCGACACGACAGTCTCCTTCATTGATGTGCGCGTACCACCGCAATCCTGCCGCCAGGACGGATCGGCCGATCCGCTAAGGTAAGGCTAAGTTAGGTCGCCCTTACTGGCGTCGGCCGCTGCGGGGCGACTCGGCAGATATCTCGATGTCGAGATAACTCTAGTACATGGGGGCCGAATGGTCATGCCCCGCCCTGGGTGACCGCTCTCATCGAATCGAGGCGTTTACTCAGCGAACCCGGTCGTTCCGCCTTCCGCCTCAGTGAACGTAGCCGTACGTGATCGCGCTGCGGGTGCTGGTGGCCGTACCGGCTGGGGTGCATCTCGCAGGGCCGTACGTCGAGCTGTCGTACGTGGACGCCGCAGGTCATCGGCAGCGCCGCCCTCTGCCCCCCACCCGGCGCCGCGACGGCTTCTGCCCGGCGGGTTAGGCTGTGCGGTCATGAATACCGGGACGGCACTGCGCCACACACGGATCGGTTACCCGGTGCCCTTCTGAGCGCCGTACGGGCCGGTGCGGCCCCACTACTCGGTCGAGGGTCCGGCGCTGCCGCGCGGGCTCCGCCTCCGTCGTGTTGATCACAGGCTCGACACATCGACCACGACAGGAGAATGCATGCCCGCCAAGACGCTCCGGATTTCCACCACGGACGGCCAGGCCGACGCCTTCGCCGCCTTCCCGGACCGCGGCGACCAGCACCCAGGGGTACTGATGTACCCGGACGCCTTCGGCATCCGGCCGGTGCTGCGGGAGATGGCCCGTGAACTGGCCGGGCACGGGTACTACGTGCTCGTTCCGAACCTCTTCTACCGGCACGGCCCGGCACCGGTCATCGGCCTTCCCGAGCACATCGGGGAAGAGGCCCGGCCGGCGCTCATGACCCAGTTGATGCCCTTGATCGAGGCGCACACCGCCGAACGTGCCCTGAGCGACGCCGACGCCTACCTCAAGTTCCTCACCGCCCAGCCGGAGGTCGCCGCCGGACCGGTCGCGGTGACCGGCTACTGCATAGGCGGCCTCCTGGCGGTGCGCACCGCCTCGGCCCACCCCGGGCAGGTGGCCGCCGTCGCCGCATTCCACGGTCCCGTGGGCGCGGACGGGCCCGATGCACTCGCTGACCTCACCGCGCAGGTCCACTTCGGCCACGCCGAGAGCGACCTGACGCCCGAGGCCCTGGAGGAACTCAACCGGGACCTGGACGCCGCGGGCGTCGGCTACACCTCCGAGATCTACCCCGGCACCGTCCACGGGTTCACCATGTCCGACACCGACGCCTTCGACCCCGCCGGACTGCGTCGCCACTGGGACCGCCTGCTCCCCCTCCTCAACCGCACACTGGCCGACAACTGAAGCTCCCACTCGGAAACCGAACCTGAAGCAGACGGCTGGGCGGGCCGCACCGATGTCGACATGACCGACCCGTCGGCCCGCCTGGCCACCGAGCGATGGATGGCCGGCGAGCAGCCCGACTTCGTCCGGGAGCTCTCGACTGGCACGGCAAAATCGCTCACTCGCCGCCGCCCTCGCATGGGGCGCCGAACCCGCACGGGCCGGGGTGGGCCCACACGGCCGGGGCGGCCGCACGCGCCATGCGGCCCGGCGCGCCCCCGGGGGCGCGCCGGGCCACGCGGTCGGGGACGGGTGGGTCACCCGATCGGCCCAGCGGCCCCATACGGCCGGCC